>JBGOXA010000027.1:0-10886 GCA_041478915.1 Dehalococcoidia bacterium | reverse complement strand
TTCTCATCGCACCAATGATGAGGAGTTCTATATCCCCAGAGCTCTCCATATCAATAGCGAAGCCGATCTCCTAAACGAGGCTATGGGGTATACCTACTACTACAATAATGTCAGAGACCATTCCTCCCTTAACTATCAGACCCCCTTCTCTTACCTCAAGACGCAACTGCCAGACATCAATGATAAAATAAGGTTTGTCGTTCCCATAATGCTGGACAAAGTCTCCGTTGCCTTAGGCCCCTGGAGTGGATACCATGTCTTGGCCCGGCACCTCGTCGGCGCCCTTGCTCCTGGGCTTATATCCTAACCTTACCAAACCTCTCCCACTCGCTATAGAGGCAGCCGCAGTACTTCTGTCGGTAGAGGCCAAGCTCCCTGCTTATCTTATGACTTTCTTCAAAGCCAGGCCTCAGATCCTCGTAAAGAAAGCTTACTCCCTGTTTGGCAGCTAGCTCTTCACCCACCTCTTTCAAAAGCTGCTGATCTTGGTAGGGGCTAATGAGCAGGGTGGTACTGAAGGCATCAAAACCCCTGAGCTTGGCTATCAGAGCTGCCATAGACAGGCGAAGCCGGAAACAATAGCTACAGCGATCTTTCTCATGTCCTACCACTGCCCGAAAGTAGGCGATAACGTCGTAGCCTTCAGCCACAATCAGGGGGATGTCTTCCTTCTGCGCCAAGCTTTGCAACGCCTGCAGGCGTTGCAAATGCTCAGTGAAGGGGTGGATATTGGGGTTGTACCAAAGAATAGTGACCGCCAGCCCCTTCTGCCGCCAGTGCTGAACACAATATGTAGCGCAAGGAGCACAGCAGGTATGCAGAAGCAAAGATGCCATAGACTCACCAGAGGCTCTGTTGAGGTGTAGGCCGCCTGTTGCAGGGCAAACCCAGGTGCTCGTAGGCAAGAGGCGTGGCCAGTCTTCCCCGTGGCGTCCGCTCCAGGAAGCCCAGTTGCAGGAGATAGGGTTCGTAGACGTCCATTATGGTGTCTGCCTCCTCACTGATGGAGGCAGCAATAGTATCCAGCCCTACGGGACCACCGCTGAACTTCTCCACAATGGTCCTCAGCAATTTGTGGTCCACGTCATCTAGACCAAGGGTATCCACCCCCAGCTTGGCCAGCGCTTCAGTAGCCACCGCTTCGGTAATCACTCCGTCCGCCATTACCTGAGCATAGTCTCGTACCCTTTTCAGCAGCCGATTAGCTACCCTCGGCGTTCCCCGAGCACGGCAGGCAATGGCTTTTACCCCCGCCTCCGATACCTCCAGCTTGAGAATAGCAGCGGAACGCCTGACTATCGCCTCCATAGCTTGCTGGTCATAAAAATCCAGCCGATAGACAGCGCCAAACCTGTCCCTCAAGGGAGCACTAAGCATGGCAAAGCGCGTAGTAGCTCCAATAAGCGTGAAGCGCGGCAGGTGGAGACGCAGGCTCTTTGCCCCAGGCCCTTTGCCGATGATGATATCCAGGGCAAACTCATCCATTGCCGGATAGAGCACCTCCTCGACCACGCGAGGGAGACGATGAATCTCATCAATAAACAAGATATCCCCTTGGTGAAGGTTGGTTATGATGGCTGCCACATCTCCGGCACGCTCTATAGCTGGGCCAGAGGTGATCTTGATGCTAGCCCCCTTTTCAGTGGCAACAACATGAGCCAGAGTAGTCTTCCCCAGGCCTGGCGGCCCGTAGAGCAGGATGTGATCCAGCGGTTCATTCCTCGCTTGAGCAGCGGCGATAGCTATCTTGAGGTTGTCCTTCACCTTGTCTTGGCCGATGTAGTCGGCCAGCTTCCTGGGACGGAGATTAGTATCCAGGGCAACATCTTCATCTTTGGGTTTGCCTGAAATTACCCGCTCCTTAGCCATCACCTGGAATTATAGAACAAAAAGCGGGCAAATATAAGTACCAAATTCAGATGCCTGAGCCGCGAGAAGGCTCAAAAGGCTGATTACTCCGTGGCTTGCCGTGGAAGGTCTTGCCCTGCCCAGGATGTCAGCTCGCAAGTACGGAGGGCAGAATTCCGCTCGCAGGCTAAGGCGAGGTCTGAATCAAATGTTCGAGGTATGACCAACTATCACGGGACAGGGCGTACCATGATAGTCTGCTCCCGCCTGGGCCCGACAGAAACAATGCTGGCGGGGCAGGCAATAGACTTCTCTAGGCTTCGCACATAGGACTTGGCTGCTGGTGGCAGGTCCTCGAACCGGCGCAAGCCAGAGGTAGAACACTGCCAGCCTGGTACTTCCTCATAAACGGGCTGGCACTTTTGCAGCACTGCTGCACTACTGGGAAACTGATCGATAATCTGGCCATCCAGCTTGTATGCACGGCAAATCTTGATAGAGGCAAAGGTGTCCAGGACGTCAAGGCGGGTAAGGGCGATACCATGGAAGCCATTGATCTGGACACTGAAACGAGCAGCTACAGCATCGAACCAACCACAGCGGCGCGGGCGTCCTGTTGTTGCCCCGTATTCGTGTCCCACCTTCCGAATCAACTCGCCAGTCTCATCCAGAAGCTCTGTCGGCATAGGCCCAGCGCCCACCCTGGTGGTATACGCTTTTACGACGCCCAGAGCGAAATCGATCTTGGTATTCGACGGACTTAGACCCAGCCCCACAAAGGCTCCCCCCACCACAGGCGACGAAGAGGTAACATAGGGATAGGTACCAAAGTCGATATCAAGAAGGGCCCCCTGTGCCCCCTCTAGCAGGACTAGCCCGCCCCTTTGCAGAGCTTGGCCAACTAGTGGCCCGGTCTCGCAGATAAACGGAGCAAGGCGCTCCCCATATTGGCAATACTGATCATAGATCTCCTCCAGAGATAAAGGAGGCACTCCATAAACTTTGGTCAGGATGGCGTTCTTTTGTTCCAACGCGGAGCTAATTCTATACCGCAACTCCTGTCTGTCAAGGAGATCTCCGGTCCGAACTCCCGTGCGAGCAGCCTTGTCCATATAAGCCGGGCCTACCCCGCTGCGAGTCGTCCCCAAAGCCTTGCTGCCCTTGGCCTCCTCTTCCAACTGGTCCAGAAGCACATGATAGGGCATAATTAGGTGGGCCCGATTGCTAAGAAATAGCCTCGAAGTATCTACCCCCCTCTCCTGGAGTTGCTCCAGCTCTTGCAGAAGTACAGCAGGAGAGACCACTACCCCATTGCCAATGAGGCAGTCAGTATGAGGGTAGAAGATGCCCGAGGGGACCAGATGCAGTCTGAAATCACCATACGGATTACATACAGTGTGTCCAGCATTTGGGCCACCGGAGAAGCGGGCAACCATGCTGGCCTTTTCGGCAAGCAGGTCAACAATTTTCCCCTTCCCTTCATCACCCCACTGGGCGCCAATAACAGCAACTAACGGCATAAGAACTCTCCAATCATCCTGGCAATGCTACTCGCTATCCTCAGGTTTCCCGGGACAATCCGAAAGCACGGAAGGCCCAGGGCGGCAACCACTCTCTCTAATCTGTCAGCATTCTTATATGGACAAGACGCTGTATTACTGTTACCAGGGCAAAAGCGGTCAGCACGCACAAGCTGACAAGGACCGCTTTGTCAATCCAGTATCCCACCATAAGTCCCAGCGCCAAGACAGCCACCCTCTCAGCTCGGGTAAATATCCCGACCTCGCATTTTAGTCCCAGCCCCTCAGCCCTTGCTCTGACATAGCTGACCAAGACCGATGTCACCAGAGTAGTGTATATGAGAATAGGCTCCCAGAAGGAATGGTGATCCAGGTACAAAACAAGGAGTCCGAGAAGCACTGCCGCTTCCCCGAGACGGTCACAAGTAGAATCGAGAACAGCGCCAAACCTCGTGGTTTGGCCTGTGGCCCGGGCCAGGGGACCATCGAGGAGGTCAAAAACTCCAGAAACAAGGACCAGGACTCCCCCCAGGAGAAGGTAGTCAAGAGCAATCATTGCCCCAGCAACCCCGCTCACCGCAAGGCCGATCAGGGTCAGTATGTTCGGTGTCACCCTTGTCTTGCGGATGACGTTGACCAGCCGGGCTGTGGAGTATTCGGCTGCCGTGTGACGCACTTCAGACAGGTTCACCAACTATCTCGCCTCCAACAGCTCCTGGTAGTAATCCAGTGTTCTTTGAGCAATACCCTCCCATCTAAGCCCCTCTACCTTCCTCCTTCCACTGCTGCCCATTCGCCGTCGAAGAGCTTCATCGTTGAGGAGAGAGACAAGGCCATGCGCCAGCATTTTCACATCTCTGGGCGGCACCAGCAACCCATCGACACCGTGGGTTATCACGTTGGCATATCCATCTATGTCTGAGGCGACTATGGGTTTACTGGCAGCCATGGCTTCAAGCAAAACGAGGCCGAAACTCTCCCTCCCAACAGCCGGGATGCAGAAGATATCAGCAGTGCGGTAGTATCGCGGCAGGTCGGCATAGGAGCTGTAGCCAGCGAAAACCACGTCCTCCAACTTCTCTTCCTCCACCCACTTTTCATACTGGTACTTATCGCCGGGACCAACTATGATAAGCCTCGATTGAGGAACATCCCCTTTTACCGTCCTAAAAGCCTTGAGGAGGTATCCTATCCCTTTACGCGCTTCCAGCCGACTGACAAACAGGATGTTCAACTTGCCATCGCAGAACTCCTCAACTGGAGGTACCTCCGCCGAGAAACGATCCACATCAACGCCGTGGGGGATGATGCGGTATTCACCGGGGAAATAGTGGGAGACAAACTTCTTAGCTGGTTCGGAGACAGCGATCTTACCATCCATCTTGTTGTAGAACCACCTACAGATCGGTCTCCACATCCAGTATCCCAAAGAGCGCTTGTAATAAGCATGAAAGGTGGCCACATTGATCGATCGAGACGAAGGAAGCACCATCCACGGCAGAGAAGGAAACAACGGTTCATGAAAGTGAATGATGTCAAAGTTTTCTTTTTCCAGAATTGACTTTATCTTGGGCATCAGCCACCACGAGAAGGTAAATCGGGCCACCGAGCCATTTGAGGGGTAGGGGATGGTTGTCCCCAGGGGAACCACATCGTGCGAAGTGGGGAGAGTCTTCTTGTCAGAGCAGGGAGCCAGGATCTTCACCTGGTGTCCCATCTTAGCCATTTGCAGGGCAAGATTGGAAATATGGGAATTGACCCCCCCCGGATAAGCGTAGTCATAAGGAGAAACAAACGCGACCTTCATGGCCTAAGAAACCACCTGTCCTTCTTGATCCGACTTCCGAGGTGGCAAGGTCTCGCTGTTTGTCCCGTCAATAAAACCATCCAGCATTCTACGAGCCTCGTCATCACTATATTGAATCGGCGGTGATTTCATGAAGTAGGCAGACGGGGCAATTAGGGAACCGCTGAGCCCTCTTTCCAAAGCGAGCTTGCAACACCTTATGGCATCAACCACCACCCCGGCTGAATTAGGGCTATCCCACACCTCAAGCTTGAGTTCCAGATTCAGCGGAACATCGCCAAAGGTCAGCCCTTCCATACGAATGTAGCAGAATTTGCGGTCACTCAGCCAAGGAACGTAGTCACTCGGTCCCACATGGATGTCTCCCGGCGGAAGCTCGTAATCCAACTGAGAGGTGACTGCATTAGTCTTGGATATTTTCTTCGACTCTAGGCGTTCCCTCTCCAGCATGTTGTAGAAATCCATGTTGCCTCCGAAATTCAACTGATAGGTTCTCTCCAGCTTGACCCCCCGCTCCCGGAACAGCCTGGTTAGCACCCGGTGGGTAATAGTAGCGCCCACCTGCGATTTGATGTCATCTCCTATTACGGGCAGACCTCTTTCAGCAAAACGCTTCTGCCAGTACCCCTCACGGGCGATAAATACCGGGATGCAATTGACAAAGCCACAGCCAGCATTGAGGACCTGCTCCACATACCACTTGGTGGCCTCTTCGCTGCCAACAGGCAGGTAACTGACGACTACATCGGTCTTGGTACTCTTGAGAATCTCCGTGACGTTTGCCGTAGCGCCCGGTGCCTTGGTGATAATCTGTGAAAGATATTTGCCCAGGCCGTCGTGGGTCATCCCCCGCTCCACTCTCACCCCTGTGCTGGGCACCTCACAGAACTTGAAGGTATTGTTTGGAGGAGTATATATGGCCTCCGCCAAGTCTTTCCCCACCTTGTTCTTGTCAATATCAAAGGCGGCCACAAACTGAATGTCTTTGATACGGTACCCCCCTAATTCAGGGTGCATCAAACCAGGTATAACATCGTCCCGTTTCGCATTACGATAGTAGTGCACACCTTGCACCAAGGAGGAAGCACAATTGCCCACGCCTACTATAGTCACATTTATTTTCCCCAAGTTCTAAACCCTCCTTTCATGCCGCCAGGTTTACTCGTCAGCCGCTACCTTACAAAGCAAAGCTGCTTCCCCAAGAGTTGAACGAACGAGAGTAGAGTATCCTCTCGAAGCTTACCTTGCCTTCCCTAATACTGGCTTGTTCAGCACACCCTCCTGTGCTATATTTATAACTTAAACCTCGACTGGAGGCAACCGATATACGACTTCCACACACATAGCTCCTTGAGCGACGGATCCCTTTCGCCCATCGAACTCATACGACGGGCAGCCGAAAAGGGTTATAGCGCCATCGCTTTGACGGACCACGTTGGCTTAGGCTCTCTGGAGAGAGTAATCCACGAGGTTAGCCAGGATTGTCTCGTAGCCAGAGAACATTGGGGTATTATCGCCATTCCCGGTGTTGAACTCACCCACCTCCCACCTCGGGCTATTGCAGGGGCAGCAAAGCGAGCCAAGGAACTGGGAGCACAGATAGTCGTGGTCCACGGCGAGACCATTGTTGAACCTGTAGAAAAAGGGACTAACCTGGCAGCAGTCCAATCGCCTGATGTTGATATTCTCGCCCACCCTGGGTTGCTCAGTTCAGAGGAGGCGCAGTCAGCAGCAACAAATGGGGTATTCGTCGAGATAAGTGCCCGAAAAGGGCACTGCTTGGCCAACGGACATGTCGCTCGCTTGGCAAGGATCACCGGTGCCAAGTTGTTGCTCGGCTCTGATGCCCATGATAGCTGGGACTTGGTCACCCCATCACTGGCGATTGACATATTAAGAGGTTCCGGTTTGGAGGAAAAGGATCTACAGCAAATACTCACCGCTCATCCGCTGGAACTGCTAAGCCGACCCGCACTATCTCACCTTGTCTAGTCCCAGGATATCGTCCTTGCGCGCCCCACCAATCCTAAGCACCTTCGTATCAGAGCTGTGGTAGACGCCCTTCAAGGCTAGGCGCCTGTCTTCCACAGTGAAGTCTTCCCGCCTGTCGCCCTACATCTGAGACGACATGCACCGCCGTTGTGACGACCGTTTTCAACCAAGGTGCACTATAGACACATTCCACTGAATTGTCAAGGCACCATATACTCCAAAGCTAAACTCAGCAACACCGCACTGCAAAGGACGATCATCATAGCCTATGAAGCCACATCGAATTCATAGGCCAGCCACGGATCGTAAAGGAAAACAGCTCGCCAAAGCCAAAAAGGACGGCCAGGATCTGTTGTTAGCAACACGCAGGGTACTTGACAAGCGCACAGCCTTCTGGTAACATCTTGTTGCAACTGGTTGCGGATGCAACTAGTCTCTTCCGCGAGTTTGTGCTAGGAAGTTTAGCAGTGAAAAAGATCAGCATTTTGTTGGTGGCCACCGTAACTCTGACCCTCGTTCTCGCCTCCCTTGTCATCGGTTGTTCTGACAAAGACACTGGCAAACTGAAGGTGGTCACCAGCACGTCGCTCATCGCTTCTATTGCGGAGCGAGTCGGGGGCGACCTGGTAGACGTGGTCGATATCATCCCACCAGCGCAATGTCCAGGACACTTTGATGTTAAGCCTGGCGACATTCAGAAGCTGGCGGATGCCGACCTCTTTTTGCTTCATGGCTGGCAGGGCGAGAAGTTTTCTCAAGACCTCATCGATGCAGCCGACAATCCTGACCTGACTGTGGTCAAGATCAATGTCCAGGGCAACTGGATGACGCCATCAGTGCAAGCAGAGGCAACCGACCAAATCGCTGACGCCCTCTGCCAGGTAGATGCCGAGAACTGCTCCACCTACCGGCAATCGGCGGAAGAATACAAGAACATAGTTATAACTAAACGAGAGGCTATAGAAGCCAGGATTGCTTCTGCCAACCTATCTGCGCTGAATGTCCTCTGCTCTGACCAGCAGGCGGGATTTGTGGCCTGGACCGGGCTCAATGTTGTTGCCACCTACGGCGAGCCTGATTCCCTTACCCCCCAGGTGGTGGCCGGGCTGGTGGATCAGGGTAGAGAGGCCAATGTCAGGCTGATCATCGATAACTTGCAGAGCGGGGAAAGAGCCGGGGAAGGCATAGCGGAGGAACTTGGCTGCCGCAGGATTGTACTCTCCAATTTTCCAGGGGGCTTCAATAACACCAAGACCTGGGAGAAGGCCATAGACCGAAACATAGATCTGATCCTGGACGCAGTGAAGCAGTAGCCGCATGAAGGGCTACACTGCCGGAGGTGACAAGATGAATGATACTGTCATAGACATCGAGGATGCTGTAGTCTCCTACAGAGAAGACATCGCCCTCCGGGGCGCCACGCTCAGGGTGAAGCCTGGAGAGTTTGTGGGCATAGTTGGTCCCAACGGGGCTGGCAAGACCACTCTTCTTACCATAGTCAATGGATTGGGCAAACTGGTCCATGGGCGTGTGTCTGTCTTGGGGCATTGTCTCACTCCAGGCAACGGCCACTGCCTTAGGAAAAAGGTCGGCTATGTGGCCCAGGTCCAGAACATAGACCCCAGGATGCCCATGAGTGTCCGTGACGTTGTCATGATTGGGCGCTACGGGCTTTTGGGCTTGCTAAGGGGGCCACGCCAGCACGATTGGCAGATCGTGGACGAAGTGCTGGAACTGGTGGGCATGACCCACCTCGCCCGGAGGCCCATCGGCCATCTCTCCGGGGGCGAGCAGCAGCGGGTAGCCATAGCTCGCTGTCTGGCGCAGGAGCCAGAGATATTCCTCCTTGACGAGCCGACCGCCTCACTGGACTGGAAGGCCAAGAGCGACATACTCGATCTGGTGAAGCTGATTCACAGTTCGCGACACCTGACGACGCTATTTGTCACCCACGATCTCAGCTCTCTACCTCTTGCCTGTGACCGGGTGGTCCTGATGAAGAACGGACTCATCTGGGGTGAGGGTTCCCCTAAGGAGCTGCTTACCGACGATAATCTCAGCAAGCTATATGACATGCCCCTGTGGGCAGTGGAAAAGCGTCGCCGGGAAGCCGTTTTGGCTTGACGCCAGGGAGTCACTCACTTGGATCTCTCCATCTTCGGGTACCACTTCATGCAGAATGCCATCCTTTCTGCCTTTTTGGGTGGCATTGCCTGTTCTACCGTAGGCGTTTTTGTGGTGCTGATGCACATGCCCTTCATTGGTGTGTGCATGGCCCACGCTGCTTTCGCCGGCGCACTGCTGGCGCTGTGGCTGGGTTTCGACCCTCTGATAGGTGCTTTCGCCCTCAGCCTCCTGTCCGCTGCCATTATTGGCCCTCTCGCCGATCGTGGTGAGCTTAATCCGGAGACCTCGGTGGGGGTTATTTTCTCTCTCATGCTGGGACTGGCCTTTCTCTTCATGGGGCTGATGCCAGGCACCAGATCAACAGCCCTGGAATTACTATGGGGTAGCATCCTCACCAATACCAGAAGTGACATCATATGGCTGGGGGTGGTAGCTGCGGCGGTGGTGGGGCTGGTCTGCCTGTTCTACAAAGAAGTGCAAGCCACCATCTTCAATCGCGATATGGCCCTCTCCGTCGGTATTCCAGCTACGCTTACTCTGTACGCTGTCCTGTTTCTGACCGGGGCCACCATAACCACGTCGCTACGCTCTATCGGAGGGTTGCTCATCTTCAGCCTGATTCTGAATCCGGCGGCTGCTGCGTACCAGCTTACCTACAACATGAAACGCATGTTCCTCCTCTCCGCCGCCTTCGGTGTTCTTTCTGGCTGGATCGGTCTTCTCATATCTTACGCTGCCGACATTCCCAGTGGGGCCACCATAGTGATAACCTCCTCGGTGATCTTCATGATAGCGGCTATCTTCTCTCCCAAGAGGAAGGTAAAGGGCTGGCGAGCCAAAAAGCTAGCGGATGAGAACAGTGCTTAGGACGTTCTTTAACCAGATGGCTGCTACCTGGGACGAAACCGTTGCCGAAAAGGATGTCACCAGGCTTGAGCGAATGTCACAGCGCCTGGAGATTAAGCCTGGCTCCACAGTGCTCGATGTCGGCACCGGGACTGGCGTATTCCTCCCTTTTATCTTGAAGAGGGTGGGAGGCCAGGGGCGGCTGGTTGCCCTGGACCTGGCTGAGGAGATGCTCAGAAGGGCTCGCGCCAAAGGCTTCAGCAGGAATATCGAGTACCTTCAGGCTGACATCGCCAGCCCGCCTCTATCTGACGAAGCCTTCGATGCTGTGGTCTGCTATTCCAGCTTTCCTCACTTCCAGAACAAGCCGGTGGCTCTCAAGGAAGCTAATCGCCTGCTCAAGAAAGGCGGCAAGCTATTCATCTGCCACACCTCAGGCCGAAATGAAATCAATGACATTCACCGGCAGATCCCTCTCTTGGCCAATGACATTCTCCCCGGTGAAGATGAGATGGCCACAATGCTATCAGCCGCCGGATTCGCCCACATAGAGGTATATGACGGTAGTGACAGCTACTTCGCCAGCGCCACGAAACCAGAGGTTAAGTGAGCCAGGCGCAATTTCCAAGCAACGTGGAACCGTTACCTATTCTGCCCTCGACAGGCGCTGCAGACTCCGTGGATTACCAGGTGCTCCAGGTCACCCTGGAAACCGAACTTCTCCAGCAGCATCCCCTCCAGCGGAG
>JBGOXA010000038.1:0-9585 GCA_041478915.1 Dehalococcoidia bacterium | reverse complement strand
CCATGGCTTACTCCTTCCTTAATCGCTAACTTACTGCTTCGCCAGCTCCGGAGCAAGCCCTTAAGTGTCTATTAGCTTATGTCTTCTAACTGTCACATTTTCCCTGGCGTCGAACAGTTCGGGGTCCCGGGGGGGTGGGAAGAGGAATGTCGCCGGCCCAGTATCAGGCTCTCCGTCCTGCCACCGCGCTCGCCCAGGCTCAGAGCGGCTATCTTGAACGGGCTCACCGGGCGCTTACTCAAGAGTTTTGCCAGGTGACTCGTGGCCCCGGCGAAAGGAGAGCGGCTGCTGCCAGAGGGGGCCTGGAGCTCCATAAGGCCCCATCAGCCCCCGGGATACCTCGCTTCCTCTTAAACCTCCCGGAGCCAGTGGCCAGAGAAGCCAAGAAAGGCCCTTCAGGTGCTAGCGGTCATCTGGACTGCTGGAGGCTATTGCCAGATCCTGGAGGAAGTGCTATCATGGTGGTATCAGGAAAAACACTGGGAGGATGAGATCGCATGGAAAACTGCACCACAAGTAACCGATTGGTCGTTGGTTCGAATCCAGCCGGCCCCAGTGAAATTCTCCTTAACGCTTAGGGGCAGGCCAATCCTAACCCCAACCCACCTACGGATCTAAAGCATCGGCAACATAGCACAGTGCTATTCTCCGGCTTATGCACAGAGTCACGAAGCCTTATGCTCTTAAGGGTGCCAGGGACCCATGTCGTACTATGACCCCAGAAGACGGAGCTGGTCTGCGGTGCTTATCCGAGAGGGCAAGGGAGCCCAAAATCATGCCTATGCCCACTCCTGTAGTTATGGGTTCTGGCAGTAGAACCAAAACCACCCCAATAGTCCTAAGTAGCTTGGCCATACGTCGCTCTTTACGTTGTACTGTGCGTCGCACGTGTTATCCCTCCACACATACCCAGCGTCTAGCCTGTACTCATGCCCAGTCTGACGGGTATGCCAAGTTGTATCGGCTGTGCCTGTTTCAAGCCCTGTTTCACTCGAAGGAACCAGTTGTTGTCCGGTGCTGGCTTTATCCCCGTAGCTACCAGGTTGATCTTGACTTTGCCTGTCAATTCCTCGCTGGGTAGATTCATTCCGAAGAAGATAACAGCATGGGGGTCAACCTGTTTGGAAATGAGATTGGCTGCCTTCTCCACTCCGCCAAGGGTCAAGTCAGGGCCGCCTGAAAAACAGAAGAGGACGCCCTTGGCTCCATTCACATGACTATCAAGCAAAGGTTCAAAGACGACCTCTTCTGCTGCCTGCTCTGCCGCATTGGTACCTTCACCCCATCCCGTAGCCATAAGGGCTATTCCAGGAATGCCCATTACCTTTCTAACATCAGCCAAATCCACGTTTATCTCCCCAGGGACATTGACCAGCTCGGATATGGCGGTGATCCCCTCTGCGACCACGTTATCGGCTGCGGCAAAGGCCCTCTGGATAGGGACGTCATGATCCCCTAAGCGCAGCAGGTGGTCATTGGGCACGATGATAGTGCTATTCACCCTTTCCATAAGACGGCGTAGGCCAGTGATGGCAATGTCACGTCTCCTATTGCCCTCGAAGGAGAAGGGGGTAGTAACCACAGCGATTACCAGGGCACCGCTCTCTCTGGCTACGTCGGCCACCACTGGAGCCGAGCCAGTGCCTGTGCCTCCGCCCATGCCAGCAGCGATGAATACTAGTTCAGCTCCTCTAATTGCCTTCTGCAATTCTAGACGACTTTCCTTGGCTGCCAATTCACCAATGTTAATATCTCCACCGGCTCCACATCCTTGAGTCAGATGTGCACCGAGCTGGATGGTACGGACACTGGATGCCAGCCTCAGAGATTTGATATCGGTGTTAACAACGATGCATTCCACCCCTGGGACGGCCTGCTGCTGCATCATGCGGCGAACAGTGTTGCAACCACCACCGCCGACCCCGATGACCTTTATGTGTGCTACGATCCTAGCGATATCTCCTGGCCTCACCCTCTGTCCTGTCTCGCTTATCATGGCGTCCCTCCCTTTTCGGTCGCTCAGCCCTTTCTTCCAGGGCCAATAACAGACGGCTTGCCGTCTGCGCTCCGGCTGCAAGGTTCGGCAGTACCCGGGGCGCCTACTACCTTCTTCCTGGCTCGTTTTTTCTAGGTCAGTTCCTCGGATTTCCTATGAGTTTCCCAGCTTTCTCTAGCCTTATCAGTGTCCGCGGTGGTTCGCGGCCTCGGTAATCTTGTCTCCCAGATCCGCGACCCATCCCCGTGATGTGGACGTTGACCTTATCCCTGTGGCAATGATGTTAGCCTTAGCCTTGCCAAGGAGTTCTTCGGTCAGAGAGGCCAGACCAAACTTGAAGTTGCAGTTGGGATCGGCCTCCCGGGTAATAAGGGTAGCTGCCTCAGTGACCTCACCCAGGCTAAGGTCTGGTCCACCAGAGAAGCTGATGAGAAGCCCACGGGCACCTTTTATGGTGACATCTAGCAAAGGGTTGGATATGGCCTGTTGTGCTGCATCCATGGCTGGATGCGACCCCTCGCCCTGCCCCATGGCCATGATGGCTGTGCCAGGCAGGCTCATCACCATCTTCACATCAGCCAGATCAACGTTTATCTCCCCGGGGACATTGATAAGCTGGGACACGCTCATAATTCCCTCGCTGACCACCTCATCGGCCATGGCGAAGGCTTGGGATATGCTGGCGTTATGGTCGGAGAACTGGAGAAGGCGGTCATTGTGAACGACGATCATATTATCGACTTCAGCCTTAAGACGTTGGACGCCTGCCAGGGCAACATCTAGCCGCTTCCTGCCCTCAAAGGAGAAAGGCGTTGTCACCACAGCCAGCACTAGAGCACCACTTTCCCTGGCTATCCTGGCTACCACGGGAGCTGCCCCTGTGCCTGTACCGCCACCCATACCTACCGTAATGAATATCAGCTCAGCATCTTTGGCCACTCTCTTGAGTAGGAACAGTCCTTCCTCGGCCGCCTGCTTCCCAACCTTGACATCTCCTCCTGCACCAAAGCCATGAGTAAGGTGCTCACCGATTTGCAGGGATATCGCCCCTTGGATCAGGTCCAGAGATTTGACGTCGGTGTTGGCTACGATGTACTCCACGCCAGGGATCTGCTGGCAGCGCATCATGCGACGAACAGTATTGCACCCACCACCACCCACCCCGATGACCTTAATCAGCGCGGGTGGTCTGGCATGATCCATCATTCTAGAGTTTCCGATACGGATCATTGTCTCCACCATTCCTTCTTCCTCCTTTCGTTCATTAACAATATTTCTTCTATATGATTCGATGGCTTGGGGGGAGGGGGAAGGCCTCCCCCCAAGAAAAGACAACCTGTTCCGCCCAAGAGCCCCAGGCGATCAACCTTTGGTAGCATAGGGAAGCGACAGATAAAGAAGCTAAGCCCTCCAATTCTGCCGTTCCGGGCTTCCTTAGTGAGACAAGCGACGATACACTGTCTTCATCACCTCGTCGGAGGTGGCCTCACAAAATCGGCAACTATGCTTCCCAAAAGGCATACGCCGGGCAAACCTTTAGCTGCGGCGTGCCAACTCCCCTCCTTTACCTACAGCAAAATATACGGCGTTGAACAATAGGACTATGCCAAGGATGAAGGGGAGTATCTTGTCATGAGGCGACTGGAACACCTTCCAACCGGATATATCCGAGAGAGCATAGAAAAGCACCAATCCTGCCACTGCATTGATCCACGATAGAAGCATCGACATCGTTTGTACCTCCTTATATTTTGAGTGTCATTCTACTTCCTGTGTCCCATCACGACTTCTTTGATAGTCTCACCCATCTCAGCTAACCAATTGTTGGGCAGAGCCGGATGAATACCAGTAGCTATGAGCGTAAGCTTAACTGTATTCCTTAGTTCCTCGCTGGGGCTGGACATACCAAAGAACATGATGGCCTCAGGATGGACTTCCCTGGCAATCAGATTGGCCGCGTCGTTGACCTCGCCCAGAGTCAGGTCCGGACCGCCGCCAAAGTTGAACAGGATCCCTTTGGCACCCTTGATATCGATGTCCAGCAAGGGGTTAGAAATGGCCTGTTCGGCTGCCTCCTGGGCTGGATAGCGGCAACCGTCCCCTTTGCCGATGGCCATAAGCGCACCGCCAGGAATGCTCATCACGGCCTTGACATCAGCCAGGTCAACATTGATCTCTCCCGGAACATTGACGAGATAGGAGACGGCCAGGATGCCCTCAGAAACAGCCTCGTCGGCTACGGCAAAGGCATGTGTCGTCGGGGCATTCTGTTCCACGAATTGCAGCAGACGATCGTTGTGAATAACAATGAGATTGTCTACCTCTTGCCTGAGTCGGTGGATACCACCCAGAGCTAACTGAAAGCGCTTTTTCCCCTCAAAGGAGAAGGGCGTGGTCACGATGCCGATTACTAGGGCACGGCTTTCCTTAGCTATCTGAGCTACTACGGGGGCTGCCCCTGTGCCCGTGCCACCACCCATACCGGCAGTAATGAACACCAGCTCAGCATCTTTCACGGCTCTCTTTAATAGAAAGCGCCCCTCGTCTGCAGCCCGCGCCCCGACTCCGACATCGCCTCCTGCCCCGAAGCCGCGAGTCAGATGCTCACCTATCTGCACTGACAACACGTTTGTCGGACAGGAATCCAGTGACTTGATATCAGTGTTGCACACTATGTACTCGACCCCTGGCGTTGGTTTGGTCAGCATCCGACGCACAGCATTACACCCTCCCCCACCCACACCGATCACCTTAATTGTTGCAGGTGGTCTTTCAGCTAATCTTTCGTTCACTTTCTCCTCCTTTTGATAAATAGGATTCCGCTTGTCTGCATGAATACCGCGGTCTTGATGCAACATGCTGGAATCTCGACGCCATCCATTTTAGAACAATAGATTTTTGTTTGTCAATAGGTTTTTCAAAATGAGATGAATTATTAATACCGGTCTATTTTATAGCTAATATACATAGTCATTCAGTCATAATGTCATCTCCGTATGAATGTCATGATGAGCTCATGCTTCATCAACTAGGGGTCTTGACATTTCAGTTCATCGGGTTTATAATGTTGAATTAACAGTTAACACAGATAGGAAAGATGAGATGATGAAATCTAGAAATAGCAACCGACTGCCGCCTTATTTGACCTACGCTGCCTGGCGAAGGCTATTACAGGCAATCCAGGAGAATATTCCATTGCAGTTCGACCGGAGCTATTTCAGCGATCTGGGTTTCTCAGAGAGCACTGCTTTGACGGCTAGAGGAACACTTCTTTTTCTGGATCTAATGAGTGATGACAGTGGCCCTACGGAGAAGCTGGTGAATTGGGTAGAAGCGGAGGGAAAGACCCAAACGTCCGTGCTAAAAGAGATAGTCAGGGTAGCTTACCAGCCGGTATTAGGAGATTTAGATGTAGGACATGCTACACTGGGGCAGGTAGAGGAGTGTTTTCGCAAATGCGGGGCGGAGAAGAACGTGGGGCACAAGTGTCTCTCCTTCTTTCTGGCCCTGGCTAAAGACGCAGGAATAGCTCTCTCTCCCAACTTGTCGAACAGGTCTAGAGTAGGTGCCGCACAGAAGGTTACCTCACAGGTGATTTCAGCTCGAAGAAGAAGGGTGTCTTACTCTTCACCCAGGAATGAGCCAAGCAAGTCGGAGGCAGCAGAGTGGGACAATCTATCTAGCAAGTTGCCCACTTTTGATCCTAATTGGCCTAAAGAGGTGCGGGAGGAATGGTTTGACCGTCTTGGGGCCCTCATGCTTCTGATGCAGAAGTTCCCCTCTTTTGATGCCCAGTGGCCGGAAGCATTGAAGCTGAAATGGTTTGATTCTTTGAGGGATGTGGTGGGCAAGAGCTCCTCTGGCAGCCCCCGAGGCTAGTGCTTCTCCTCCAGTAAGCGCTTTCTAACTGTTGATGCGTATCCAGGGCTACAAGCGATCAGCGACCCTCAGTTTAGCGCTGCGGCTGCGTGGGTTTGCTTCCTTTTCACCATGAGAAGGCGTGATGGGCTTTCGGTTAATAAGCCTCAGGGTAGCACTATGCCCACAGGTGCAAACGGGGACCATTGGAGGGCAAAGGCAACCCTTCGATTCCTGACGCATGAACCGTTTGACCAGGCGGTCTTCCAAGGAATGGTAGCTTATGACCGCCAGCCTGCCTCCGGGCGAAAGAAGCCTGACGGTCTGGCTTAGGGCCTCCTCCAGGTTTGATAGCTCCTGGTTAACGGCGATGCGCAGCGCCTGGAAGGTCCTGGTGGCCGGGTGGATCCTACCGCTTCTCCCCAGGACTTGCTCTACGGTGCTAACCAACTGAAGGGTGGTGCTGAAAGGACGGCCAGCGACAATTTTCTTGGCTATCAGGCGGCCTCGACGCTCTTCGCCATATCTTTCGAGGAGGCCAGCCAGCTCAGCTTCTGAAAGTTGATTCACCAGGCTGGCTGCCGTGGTGGGCTGCGTTAGGTCAAAGCGCATATCCAAGGGGCCTTCGAACCGAAAGCTGAAACCTCGACTCGGATTCTCTAGCTGTAGCCAGGACATTCCCAGGTCAAACAAGATGCCGTCCACTGGGTGGAACTGAAATCTGGCGCAGATGCTCTCCAGATGTCTAAAGTTTTCGTTGACCAGGATCACGTTTTCACCGTACGCTTCCAACCTTTTGACGGCTACTTCCAGGGCTTGGGGATCCAAGTCTATGCCCAACAGCCGTCCTCCTGGCATGCTTCTCTCCAGAATAGCCAGGGCGTGACCACCCGTCCCGATAGTGCAATCGATGTAATGCCCACCAGGGTGAACGTCTAGGAGCTGGACGGATTCGCGAGGTAGAACAGGGATATGAGTTACTGGGTGGTCCAATGCCTTCCCTCCACGGTGCTTTGAAGCACCTTGAAGTATACCGCAGAGAGATTGCCATCCCCAAATATTTCGCCTCACTAATGCTGTCGTTGTGGCCGCCCAAGAGAGCCCGGTTCGGAGGGGTCTCTAAAGGCCCTCTTTTCACATTCTGAAAAATCGCCTCGTGTAATGCGTTTTAAGGTGGCTCACTGGTAGGCGGATACATTTAGATACCCCCAGGTTTTGATGGTTTGTTCTTGACTATCAGGGGCACAGCGTGATCTTGGGGTCACCTTATACCCATGTTGCACTGAGAACACAGATCATCACATTGCTGGGTTTTCAGAATATAGTCGGCAAGTGGTTGCTCTAGGGCTGGCCAGCAACTATAATCAAGCCATGCAGGTGCTGGAGCTACACTCCTGGCAGGTAACGCCGACCGAGGCGCACGCGATTCAGAGGAGACTGGCTGGCATGGTATCCGAGGATAACAGTCTCACTTCGCCGAAGCTTATCGCCGGGGTAGATGTTTCCAAGCAGGGTGTGGATGGGGTGGTTACTGGGGCAGTGGTGGTCCTGTCCCACCCTCAACTGAATCTGGTGGAGACGCGGGTGGTAAGGCAGAAAATCGCTTTCCCTTATGTGCCGGGGCTTTTATCTTTCCGTGAAGCGCCGGTGGTTCTGGCTGCCTGTCAACAGCTAGTGGCTACTCCAGACCTCATTCTGGTAGATGGCCAGGGTATCGCCCACCCGAGGCGATTGGGCCTTGCTTCTCATCTTGGGTTGCTGCTGAACACACCTAGCATTGGTTGCGCTAAGTCTATCCTCTGTGGAAAGCACGGGCTGCTGGATGAACATCCCGGCAGCTTTGCGGAAATGAGAGACGGCGCTGATATCGTTGGTGCGGCACTGCGCACCAAAGCAGGGGTGAAGCCGATATACGTCTCCGTCGGGCATAGGGTAGACCTGCCTACAGCCATCTCCCTGGTAATGAATTGCTGTCAGGGCCATCGCCTTCCTGAGCCAATACGCCTTGCTCATCTGGCTGCCTCTGGAGTCCTGTCAAGCCAAGAAAGGCCGGAGCAAGGTCGATTTTTCTGTCTGTCGAAGCGAGGAGGATCGAGAATGCAAAATGAGAAGGAAAGACTGGAAGACCTAAGGAATCGGATTACCGCCATGATGGTGCGTCTTTGACATTCCTGGCAAGGAAAAGCAAGCTGCTCAGTTAATCAAAGAGTCAGGCAATCCTGATTTCTGGCAGGACCAGTCCCGGGCAAATGAGGTCATGCGCCAGCTTTCTGCCCTGAACGACGAAATACAAACCTGGCGCGCTTTGGAAGGGAAGGTCAATGACTTGGCCGAACTGATTACCCTGTCTCTTCAGGAGAAGGATGTATCTTTAGAGCAGGAAATCGCCTCCGAACTCGACCAGGTTTCTTCCCAACTGGACAAGCTGGACTTTCAACTGCTTCTGAGTGGTGAATATGACCACAGGGATGCGATTCTGGCTATTCATGCCGGTGCCGGCGGCACAGAGTCTCAGGACTGGGCGGAGATGCTGCTCAGGATGTATATCAGGTGGGCGGAAAGGCGGGGCTATGGTGCGGAGTTACTGGACACATCCCCCGGAGAAGAGGCAGGTATAAAGAGTGCCATGCTGGAGATCAGCGGGGATTATGGCTACGGCTATCTAAAATCTGAGCACGGTGTGCACCGGCTTGTCCGTCTTTCTCCCTTTGATGCGGATCATTCTCGGCATACGTCCTTCGCTCTGGTAGAGGTTTTACCTGAGGTAGATAAGGCTACAGAGGTACACATCGGCCCTGACGAACTTAAGGTAGAGACTTTCCGATCCAGTGGGCCAGGTGGGCAACACATGCAGAAGACGAGTTCCGCAGTCCGCATCACTCATATTCCTACCGGGCTGATGGCTACCTGTCAGAGCCAGCGTTCTCAACATCAGAATAAGGAGGTAGCTCTTAAAGTCCTTCAGGCTCGCCTCCTGGATATGGAGCGAGCTAAAGAAGCTGAGGAAAGGGCGAGGCTGAAGGGCGAGCATCAAAGCGCTGCCTGGGGCAATCAGATACGAAGCTATGTTCTCCATCCTTACAAGATGGTGAAAGACCACCGCACTGGTGCTGAAACTGCCAACACCACCACGGTTTTGGATGGTGATCTGGATAAGTTTATAGAGGCTTATCTCAGGTCGCAGATCGGCAAGAAAGAGTAACGGCGCACTTCTTGCCCCTGGGGCGTGCGCCTGTTACAATCGGTTTGTGAATGGTGAGAGCGGCATAAGGTAAGGCATGGAATTCGCCAAGCTACAGGCTACCGGAAATGATTTCATCCTGATAGAGGCTGAAGGGCTGCACCATGAGTGGCCCAGGCTAGCTGAAGCCATGTGCCAGCGCCGCTTTGGCATTGGAGCCGATGGCCTGATGCTGTTGTTGAGGTCGAAAGTGGCCGATTTCCGAATGCGGATATTCAACTCGGATGGCTCCGAGGCTGAGGTGTGCGGCAATGGCTTAAGGTGCTTTGCCAGATATGTTGTTGATCGCGGCTTAGCTGAAGCTGACAAGGAGATTAGCATCGAGACAACTGCTGGCATCAGGAGAGTCAAGCCGGAGGCTGACGGTCGATTCGAGGTGAGTATGGGGATGCCCAGGTTCGGTGCTGAGGAAATCCCGGTAGCGATATCGGCTGACAGATCACCTATACTGGACTATCCCCTTCGTGTTGGGGACAGGGAACTGCTACTG
>JBGOXA010000126.1:0-5660 GCA_041478915.1 Dehalococcoidia bacterium | reverse complement strand
TGTTCATTTCTGTGACAGCGAGTTCAATCTGCCACCGTCCCATGCTGAGCAGGTCTGTCTGGAAATCACACGGCGCGGACTGGGAGACAGGCTGAACTGGTATGCTTATTGCAGCCCGGCTCTCTTCAGCCAAGAGATGGCTGCCCTATTTCAAAGGGCGGGATGCCAGGGAATAGATTTCGGGGTGGACAGTGGCGTTGACCGTATGCTGCACACCCTGGGCAGGGATTTTGAAGTGGAGGATCTATGGCGCACTGCCGCTATCTGCCATGAGCAGAGTTTGATTTTCATGTACGATCTCTTGTTGGGAGGCCCGGGTGAGACGCGGGAGACCCTGCGTCAAACCGTGGAGGTGATGAAAGAGCTTTCTCCTTCAAGGGTAGGGGCTGCCCTGGGGGTACGCCTTTTCCCGGGGACAGAGTTGTCAAACATGGTTCGCAAAATGGGGCCAATGCGTGCCAATCCCAACCTCAAGGGGAACGTCATTGGCAATGAGCGGTTCTTCACTCCCGTCTTCTACCTTTCGGCGGCTCTGGGTGAAGATGCGGCGCAGTACCTGGCCGATCTGGTGGGTGGCGATGAACGGTTCTTCCTCATGAGCCCTCCAGAGGGCGGCAATAGAAATTATGATTACAATCAGAACACCCTTCTAGTTGAGGCAATTTGCCGGGGCTATAAAGGGGCCTTCTGGGACATCCTGAGAAGGATATCTGAGGACGGCTTTCCCGGGTGAGGGGCTATTACTTCCCTTGCACCAGGGAGAGGAACTCAGCCCTGGTGGCGGGCCGTTGGCGGAAGAGCCCCCTGTTGGCTGAGGTAACGATGTTGCTTCCCGGCTTCTTTATCCCCCGCATGGTCATGCACAGGTGCTCCGCCTGGATCACCACCGCTACACCCTCAGGCTGGAGAGCGTCGAGGATGGCTTCGGCAATCTGGGTGGTCATCCGCTCCTGGAGCTGAGGGCGGTGAGCCACGACTTCCACCACCCTAGCTATCTTGCTGACCCCCACTACTCGACCATTCATGTTAGGGATATAGCCCACATGAGCTACCCCGAAAAAGGGAAGCAGGTGGTGCTCACACATGGAGTAGAAAGGGATATCCTTCAACACCACCATTTCCCTGTGCCCTTCCTCAAAGCCGACAGTCAGTTCCTCCCTGGGGTCCTTGTCCATCCCGCTGAAGAGCTCGGCGTACATTTCAGCAACGCGCTGCGGAGTGCCTACCAATCCCTGTCGCTGGGGATCGTCACCAATAGCTTCAATAATAGAGGCTACTGCCTGTTCAATCTTGGCCTGGTCAATCGCCATAGGGTCCTCCTTCCAGAACGAGGTTCAGAGTAGTCGTCCGTTTCGGGCCTCCCTCTACTGAGCTACCACCCTTAAAGCCTTAGGCAGTACCCAGACGCGCGCCGGCAGTTCTCCCAGAACCTCCCCATCTGCTTCCACCTGCAGGCGTTGCTGGGACTCCAGTCGCACAAAGCTCGACCTCCTGTAGTTGGCCTTGCCGTAGCTGTCAGGAAATCTGAGGTAAGCCTTCGGCACAGCTTGGAGCATTCTCAGAAAGCCAAGAGGCATAACCTCGAATTGCCCGTCACGCAGATCGGCGTCAGGGTCAAAAGGCATGGTGGCCGCATATCTGCCGTTGCTAACCAGAACCGTAAGAGCACGCCATTTTTCCGTTCCATCGCTGAGGCTCACCAGAAAGTCCTTTGGAGAAAAGGTGACGATAGCCTTGAACAGACCAGCCACATAGGGGAGTTTAGCTCCAAGAGGCTTGAGCGACGTTACGGCAGCTTGGAGAAAAGCGGCGTCAAAGCCTGCACCGGCCACATTGACAAAAAGGCGCTGCTTTACCTCCCCCTGGCAAACGTATTCGACAGCGCCAACATCAACCTCGACCCTGCTGGGGGAGGTCAGGAGGTGGCAGCTTTGCCTCAGGTTCCTCGGCAGACCGAGGGAGTGAGCAAAGTCATTGGCCGTGCCGGTGTAGATAACGCCCAAGTCTGCCTCGCTTTTGCCCGCGGGGCCTATCAGGCCGTTCACCACTTCGTTGATAGTCCCATCGCCGCCCAGTGCTACCACCAGCTCGTAGCCCTTGGCTACTGCTTCCTTAGCTAGCTCCGTGCTGTGTAGCCTCCCCTGGGTAAACTCGTAGTCAAAGCGCAAACCGGCATCACTGAGCATCCACTGAATGCGTGGCCATTTCCTTCGGACTGCCCCGGCTCCGGAGGCGGGATTGATGATGACCTTAGCGCGAGGAGAAGACATTTCTTGTCACCTGCTAACTCCAGCCGAGGGTTTCTTCCACTTTACCAAGTTCAGCAGGAACTTCTACAAAGGGGGCCGCCCCCGCCATGGCAATGTCCGGGTCCTTTAGACCGGTTCCGGTGAGTATACAGACCACCCTTTTCCCCGAGCATTCGTGCTTCTGCGACCACTTCATCAGACCGGCGAAAGAGGCGGCTGACGCCGGCTCGCAAAAGAAGCCTCCCTTTGAGGCCAGAAGATGGTAAGCCGCCAGGATCTCCTCATCGCTAACGGAATCAATGATGCCCCCGGACTCATCCCGGGCAGCTACAGCACCCTTCCAGCTAGCTGGATTACCAATACGTATTGCTGTGGCAATGGTCTCCGGCCGATCGATCTTGTGACCCTTGACAATTGGTGCTGCCCCTTCTGCCTGAAACCCCATCATTTTGGGGGTCTGTCCAGCTCTTCCCGCTGCGCGATACTCCACAAAACCTTTCCAGTAGGCCGTAATGTTACCAGCGTTGCCTACTGGCATGAACTGATAATCGGGAGCCTCACCCAGGCTGTCCACGATTTCGAAGGCGGCCGTCTTTTGCCCCTCAATACGGTAGGGGTTGACAGAGTTGACCAGGGTGACAGCATGCTTCTCCACCAGGCGGCGCACTATCTCCAGAGCCTGGTCGAAGTTACCGGCAACGGCAATTATTTTTGCGCCGTGAACGATGGCCTGAGCCAGCTTCCCCAGGGCAATGTTTCCCTTGGGGACAACAATAATAGTGCTCAGTCCAAAAGCTGCTCCGTAGGCTGCTGCCGAGGCACTGGTATTGCCGGTAGAGGCGCAGATAATGGCACGGCTCTTTGCCTCCAGGGCCTTGGCCACCGCCACCACCATGCCCCGATCCTTGAAGGAGCCGGTCGGATTGCACCCCTCTAGTTTGAAGTATAGCTCCCCGCACCCTATCTCCTTTTCTAGCCTTAGCGACCTAACCAGAGGAGTGTCTCCTTCGCCCAGGGTTATCCTGGGGGTGGCAGGCGTTATAGGGAGAAAATCACCATACCTAGCTAAGATCCCTATGCCCATGGCAGCATTTCCCTAGAGGAAGCTTTCTACCTCGCGCCCCTTGTCGTCCCTTCTCGGTTTGAGGTATCCCCTGTCCCGCGAACAATCCTCGCAAAACCGCAACGGGACCTGCTCCTCTTCGCAAACATAGGCATACCGCTCGGGATGCTTCATAGTCCTACTGCAACCATCGCATATTATCTCTCCGGTAACGATCAGCCCAGCAACCCAAATTGCCATCTCTTTATCACCTACCCTTCAACTCTGATGAGGTTACATATTTCCTTGACCACCGGGAGTTTCTCCATCTCCTCTAAAGCCTGGCGCATGAATTGCTCTCGAGCGGGGTGGGTCATGATTACTATCTCGGCGGTTTGAGCATCAGCGTCGACTTCCTTCTGGATGACCGAGGAGATGCTGATGGAACGGTCGCCCAGGGCCTTGGCTATTTGAGCCAGAACGCCAGGGCTGTCGGCAACGCTCATCCTCAGGTAATAACGGGTTTGTAACTCCGAAATGGGCTTGATGGCTAAAGCGAGGAAAGGGGGGTGGGGAACAAGCAACGAACTTTTACCATTTCGGGACAGCCTTTTTGCCCCCAACTCCCTTTGCTGTATGACGCTCTTTGCTGCAGCGATGACGTCGGCCATAATAGCGCTGGAGGTAGGCAAGGAACCGGCTCCCTCGCCGTAAAACAGCACCTTGCCCACCAAGTCGCCCTCTATCTGGATAGCGTTGTAAACGCCGCTTACCTTGGCCAGCAGAAAGTCCGTGGGAACAAAGGCGGGATGAACCCTTACCTCAACAGATCCATCGACTTTCTTGGCAATGGCCAAAAGCTTTATTTCGTAGTCCAACTCTTTAGCGTAGCGGAAGTCACGTTCAGCCAGGCGAGCGATTCCCTGGCGGTAAACATCCTCAGGACGAACAATGGTATGAAAGGCAGCAGTAGCCAGGATAGCCAGCTTGTAGGCGGCGTCTATCCCCTCAATATCATTGGCGGCATCAGGCTCAGCATAACCCAGTTCCTGGGCCTGCTTTAGAGCCGTCGGAAAACTGAGTCCCTCAGCCGACATCTTGGTGAGAATGTAGTTAGTAGTCCCGTTGATGATGGCGTAGATGGCCGAGATTTCATTGGCCAGTAGTCCCTGCTTCAGAGGAAGGAGCAGAGGGATGCCTCCGCCAACGCTAGCTTCGTAGAGAAGACCCACCCCATTTTGTTGCGCTATTTCCAGGAGTTCCGGCCCCTGCTTGGCTATCACCTCTTTATTGGCGGTGACCACATACTTACCGCTAAGGAGTGCTTGCTTGATAAATGCCGCAGCCGGTTGCTCACCGCCGATGACTTCAATAACAATCTGTATTTCCGGATCAGCCAGGATTTGCTGCGGGTCAAGGGTGAGAAGATGTGGCTCTATTGTTGCGGCCCGCGGCTTCGAAAGGTCACGGACCAATATCTTCCTCAGTGTTAGGCGGCAGCCTATCTCTTGGGCTATAACCCTGTTTTTCCCCAGGAGGGTTTGAGCTACCCCCCGACCCACTACCCCCAGTCCCATCAGCCCGATGCCAATACTTTCCTTATCTGCCATCTCCAGTCCACCCTCTCTTAGAGATGACGCAAAGCCCAGCTTATCCTGCTATAGTCAAGGTAGCTCTCTATCCGGTTTTCCCCGGACTTTGGCACGTTTTTGAACCACTCGTTATAAGCCTGGCTGACCAGCGTCGATCTATTATCGTCGCTCAAAGTCCTCTTTTCTTTGTCCAGAACCTTTATCAGCCAGTAGCCTGAGTCCTTGCTGATCTCTGCCTGGTAGAATGGCTGGCTCAGATTATTGAGACCAAGGGCCAGGATGGTGTCAAGGTTTTGTTCGCCAAACTGCGATTTAACGTCGTCCAGGCTCAACGAGCCCATGTCACCACCATTGTCTTTAGAGCTGGAGTGCAGTGTGTACTCCTTGGCTAGAGTCTTGAAGTCCTCGCCCGCTGTTATTCTATCTCTTAGCTCGTTTGCCGTGGCTTGGCTATCCACCAATATCCCCTCCACATGCAATTTCATCTGCTGACCCTCCCCCGTCGTATCAAGGATCTCTACTAACCAGTAGCCGCCCTTAGTAGAATAGGTCGTATCGCGCAGCATTGCTCCGCTTATGCCACGGTTCTCCGACCCCTCGGCGAAGGCAAAACCGTTAAAGACATAACTCCCGATGCCCCAAGGTAGCCACACGTCGGAGTCATAGTGCTGCGAGGGCGAAAATTCACTGATAAGCTGATCAAATGCTTCGCCTCCCTCCCATTTGCTTTTGGCCTCTGAAGCCTGTTCCTGGGTCCCTAGAAGCATGGCTTGAACG
>JBGOXA010000087.1:0-6809 GCA_041478915.1 Dehalococcoidia bacterium | reverse complement strand
GGCTGTGGCGCTGGGCCCGGCTGCTTCTCAGGTTGCCATTAAGATGCTCGGAACGAACGGTGGCGGCTTCTTCAACGTTAACTCGGCGCATCCCTTTGAAAACCCTACCCCCCTCTCGAACTTTCTGGAGATGCTGGCAATCCTGCTCATTCCTGCTGCGCTGTGCTATACCTTCGGCAAGATGGTGGGCGATACACGCAAAGGCTGGGCGATACTGGCCGCCATGACCATTATCTTTGTAGGCTGCCTGGCCGTAACTGTCTGGGCAGAACAGCGCGGTAATCCGACTTTCACCGAACTTGGCGTGGACCAGAAGGCCAGCGACCTGCAGTCCGGTGGCAATATGGAGGGCAAGGAGGTGCGCTTCGGAATCGGCAACTCAGCCTTGTGGGCTACCGCTACCACCTCGGCGTCAAACGGCTCGGTGAACTCCATGCATGACTCATATACACCGCTTGGTGGCTTAGTGCCAATGTGGCTTATGCAGCTGGGAGAAGTGGTGTACGGCGGGGTGGGCTCCGGTCTCTACGGCATGTTGGCTTTTGTCATCATTGCGGTGTTTGTAGCGGGGCTGATGATCGGGCGTACTCCCGAATACCTGGGCAAGAAGATTGGCTCCTACGAAATGAAGATGGCTTCTCTCATGGTCTTGATCCCAATTGCATGCGCACTGCTCGGCACAGCACTGGCTGTGAGCATAACTGCTGGCAGGGGGGCGGTTTCCAATCCTGGCGCACACGGCTTCAGTGAGGTCCTGTACGCCTTCTCTTCCACAAGCAACAACAACGGCAGCGCCTTCGCCGGTCTCGGCTCCAACACTTTCTACAACATCACTGAGAGCATAGCCATGTTCTTAGGCCGGTACTTTTCGGCTATCCCGGCGCTGGCGATAGCTGGTTCCCTAGTAGGCGAGAAGAAGGTACCCCCTTCCTCTGGTACTCTTCCCACACACACGCCGCTATTTATTGTCTGGCTTATCGCGGTGGTAATTATTGTGGGTGCCCTCAGCTTCTTTCCGGCGCTGTCCCTGGGACCTATTGTAGAACACCTGATGTTGAGATAGCGACTGATGACTGAAGACACGCCGGTATCGAGCAAGAGACCCATCGAAGGCAGAGCGACCTCTTTGAAAAAGCAAGCTGCTTTCGGACGGCAAATCTATCGCCAGGCGATCATTGGCGCGTTCGTGAAACTCAATCCACGCCACATGGTGCATAACCCGGTTATGTTCGTAACAGAAGTGGGCAGTTTACTAACTACGGGCCTATGGGTGCAGGCGCTTACGGGGCATGGTGAGGCGAAAACCAGTTTTATTGGTGGCGTAGCTTTGTGGCTATGGCTATGTGTACTCTTCGCCAACTTCTCGGAAGCGCTAGCCGAGGGTCGGGGTAAAGCCCAGGCTGCTGCGCTACGCCGCACACGCCAGGAGACCCAAGCCAAAAAGCTCAGCCATCCGCAGCACATGGCTAAATATGATCTGGTTGCTTCCACCCTGCTGCGACAGAACGATATGTTCCTAGTAGAGGCTGGTGACATTGTTCCGGCGGATGGCGAGGTGATCGAGGGGATCGCCTCGGTGGATGAGAGCGCCGTCACTGGGGAGAGTGCCCCCGTAATTCGTGAATCGGGAGGAGACCGCAGTGCTGTCACTGGAGGGACAAGGGTGCTATCGGACTGGTTAGTGGTGAGAGTAAGCGCCAGCCCCGGCCAAGGGTTCCTAGACCGCATGATCAGCCTTGTAGAAGGGGCCAAGCGCCAGAAAACGCCCAATGAAATCGCTCTCATGATCCTACTGGCAGCCTTTACTATTATCTTTCTTGTTGTCTGTGTCAGTTTGTTGCCTTATTCGCTCTACAGCGTTGAAGTGAATAACCGAGGCACGACGATCACCATCACTGTGCTAATAGCACTGATGGTCTGCCTAATTCCAACTACCATTGGCGGGCTGTTGCCTGCCATCGGCATCGCTGGAATGGACCGTCTTATCCGGCGGAATGTTATTGCCCTATCCGGCCGGGCGGTGGAAGCGGCCGGGGATGTAGATGTACTGTTGCTAGACAAGACAGGCACCATCACGCTGGGCAACCGCCAGGCGTTTGAGTTCATCCCAGTGGCCGGTGTGAGCGACCGTGAACTGGCAGAAGCAGCACAACTGGCTTCACTGGCTGACGAGACACCAGAAGGTCGCAGCATAGTACTGCTAGCAAAGGAAAGGTATGGGCTGCGCGGGAGCGCCACTGCTGAGAAACCGTTGGGAATGCATTTCACGCCTTTTTCGGCCCAGACCCGTATGAGTGGTGTAGATATGGATGGCCTGAGCATCCGTAAAGGCGCGGCTGATGCCATGATGGCTTATATCCAAGAGAGGAGCAAGTCAGTGCCGCCGGAACTGGAAACCATAGTAGACAGCATTGCTCATGCTGGTGGCACACCACTCGTGGTGGCACGCAACGATAAAGCATTGGGCGTGGTACACCTCAAAGATATCGTCAAAGGCGGCATCAAAGAGCGCTTCGCGCAATTGCGAAGGATGGGCATAAAGACAATAATGATTACCGGTGACAACCCACTCACTGCAACTGCAATTGCTGCTGAAGCGGGGGTGGATGACTTTCTGGCGCAGGCCACTCCTGAGGCTAAGCTCAAGTTGATACGTGATCACCAGGCTGGCGGACGGCTGGTAGCTATGACCGGCGACGGTACGAACGACGCCCCGGCCCTGGCACAAGCCGATGTAGCCGTGGCTATGCATACCGGCACACAGCCGGCTCGCGAAGCTGCCAATATGATCGATCTAGATAGTAACCCTACCAAGCTGATCGACATTGTAGAAACCGGCAAGCAACTGTTGATGACGCGGGGAGCTTTGACCACATTCAGCATAGCCAATGATGTGTCGAAGTATTTCGCCATTATCCCAGCGGCCTTCGCCGGCACGTACCCGGCCCTGAAATCGCTGAATTTCATGCATTTAGCTACACCGGAGAGCGCTGTCCTGTCGGCGGTAATATTCAATGCTTTAATCATCATTGCACTGATACCGCTAGCCTTGCACGGTGTGCGATATCGTCCGATCGGGGCAGCAAGTCTCCTACGTTACAATCTGTTGGTTTATGGAGGAGGAGGGTTAATTGCGCCATTCATCGGCATCAAATTAATTGACATGATTCTGGTGGCTCTGAGATTGGCATAGCTCACTGCAAATAGGAGGTAAGGCCTGTGCGGCATCAGCTTCGAATTTCCATAATATTTCTAGTTCTGTTCACGGTACTCACTGGGGTAATCTATCCCCTGGTGGTTACTGGCATCGCTCAGGGGTTCTTTCATCATAAGGCCAATGGAAGCCTGATCAAGGAGAATGGCAACACCGTTGGCTCCGAACTTATAGGCCAGCCGTTTAGTGACCCCCGCTATTTCTGGGGACGACTCTCTGCAACGCAGCCTGTCCCCTATAACGCCGCAGCCTCCTCTGGTTCCAACTACGGACCGACTAATCCCTCACTGCAAGACGAAATTAAAGCACGAATAGCCGCACTGAAGGCTGTAGACCCAGAGAACAATCAACCAATTCCTGTGGATTTGGTGACTTCCTCAGCGAGCGGTCTTGATCCCGACATCAGCATCGCAGCGGCGCTCTATCAGGTTCCCCGTGTAGCGCGATACCGAGGGTTAAGCGAGGAACAAGTTACTGCACTTGTAGATCGCTTTACCGAAAGCCGTCAGTTCGGCATCTTGGGAGAACCGCGGGTAAACGTCTTGAAGCTCAACCTGGCGCTGGACGAAGTACGATAGACTTGCCCAGAAGCAGGGTGTAACATGTGGTTTGCCGGGACAAATTCCATGACCGATAACGACTCTCGCCCCAATCCGGACGAATTACTGGCCCAACTAGAGATCCAAGAAGAGCAGAAGAAGCGTGGCAAGCTAAAAATCTTTCTCGGCTATTGTGCTGGTGTTGGGAAGACTTATGCCATGTTGGAGGCGGCTCGCCTGCGAAAAGGGGAGATGGATGTTGTCGTCGCCTACGTTGAAACGCATGGTCGTCCTGAAACCGAAGCTCTTCTCGAAGGGCTTGAGATCCTTCCTCGTAGACAGGTTGAGCACCGCGGTGTAACGCTATACGAGATGGATCTGGATGCAGTGCTAATGCGGCGGCCTCAACTGGTATTGGTGGATGAACTCGCTCATACCAATGCCCCGGACTCACGCCACCCCAAGCGTTATCAGGATGTTGAAGAACTCATAGAGGCTGGCATCGATGTCTACACCACTCTCAATGTCCAGCATATAGAAAGTCTGCGGAACGTGGTGATGCAAGTCACCGGCATTTGGATGCACGAAATGATTCCCGACAGTGTCATTGACAAGGCAGCAGAGATCGAGCTGGTTGACCTGCCTCCAGACGAGTTGTTAAAGCGACTTAAAGAGGGCAAGATTTATGTTCCCGATGAAATAGCACGAGCCACCGCTGGCTTTTTCCGCGAGGGTAATCTCTTCGCCTTGCGTGAGCTGACCATGCGAACTGCCGCAGGGCGCGTCGATGAGCAAATGCGGGCTTACATGCAAATCCATGCCATTCGTGGCCCCTGGCCCGCTGCGGAGCGCCTTCTGGTGTGTGTAAGCTCCAGCCCTCTGGGCACTCGCCTGGTGCGTGCCGCTCGCCGGCTGGCTTCTCAATTGGACGCTGAATGGTTTGCCATCCACATTGAGACGCCTGACGAGATCCGGTTGTCTACCACCCAGCGGGAGCGACTGATGGATACGCTGCAATTGGCTGAGCGTTTGGGAGCGAAGACCGTGACCATTCTCGGCGATTCTGTTGCTGCTGCCGTAACAGAATATGCTACTAAGAACAACATTACCAAGATAGTTGTCGGCAAACCGCAAAGACGTTGGCCGAGTCTATTCGGCAGATCGGTGGTGAATCAAACAATTCGTCGAAGCGAACATATCGATGTGTTTGTAGCTTCTGGTGAGGAGGAGTCCCTGAAGCAACATAAGTCGCCGGCCGGTGAGGCGGTCGGCAAATGGCGTGGCTACCTGCTGGGTTTGGCAATAGTGGCATTGGCCACCTTGCTCGGTGAGCTGGTACGCCAATTCTTCAGTCCCGCCAACATAATTATGATCTATTTACTCTGTATTGTTGTCACCGCTATTTTCTGCGGATTCGGCCCATCTATTGTGGTCTCCATCATAAGTGTACTGGCATGGGACTTCTTTTTTGTCCCACCGAAGCTCACTTTTGCGGTAGCCGATAGCCAGTACGTTTTCGCCTTTATTACATTACTTCTGATCGGTGTGATAATCAGCTATCTAACAACGCAGTTTCGTCAGCAAACCGAGACAGCACAGCGTCGCCAATCCGAAACAGCTACTCTGTATGCTCTGAGCCGAAATCTGGCTGTCACTGCCGGCCTCGACGCCACTATCCACGCTATTGGCAGCGGGGCAAAGGAGACGTTTGGGCACGACGTGGTAATCTTCTTGCCTGACGCTCAAAACAAGGGAGTCCTGAGGCCACATGTTCAGAATCCGGACGTCACCATTGGTGAGAATGAAATCGCCGCGGCAATCTGGTCTTCTCAGCACCAAAAGATAATTGGCCATGGAACGGACACACTCCCGAATGCTAAAGCACTATACGTTCCTCTGAGTACTGCCAGAGGCACGGTGGGGGTAATGGCCCTATGGGTGACTGATACCGCCAGTAGATTCACCGCCCAACAAACACGCCTTCTGGAAGCCTTTGCCGACCTCGCAGCAGTGGCAATTGAGCGCACTCAATTGGCTGAGGAGGTGCGCAATGCAGAGATTCTGGAGGCTACAGAGAAACTGCAGACTGCCCTTCTCAATTCAATTTCGCACGACCTTCGCACGCCCCTGGTGTCCATCATCGGCGTGTTAAGCAGTCTACAGGAAGAAAGAATAAGGCTGGATGATTCAGCCAGGGGGACCCTTATCCAGGTGGCTCGTGAGCAGGCGGAAAGGTTGAACCACTTGATAGCCAATCTACTCGACGTGACCAGAATTGAAGCCGGTGCAATGAGGTTATCCAGAGAACCTTCCGACGTAGAGGATATCATCGGCGTGGCTTTGGAACATATGAGTAGCCATTCTGATAACCGTCCAATTAAGATAGACTTGCCTGCAGAGATCCCCTTTGTGTCTGCTGATTTCGGTCTTATTGTGCAGGTATTCGTCAACATTCTAGATAATGCACTTAAGTATTCACCACCCGGCTCACCTATTGAAGTCAGCGGGCGCCAGGTTGCCCAACAGGTTGAAATCACCATAGCGGATCGCGGAGTCGGTATCCCCCCACAGGACTTGCTGCGCGTTTTCGATAAGTTTTATCGTGTACAGAGTCCTGATAATGTAACCGGCACTGGATTGGGATTAGCTATCTGCAAAGGAATTGTCGAAGCGCACGGTGGTCGTATTGCGGCAGAGAACCGCCCGGGTGGCGGTACGATCATCAGGTTCACATTGCCGGTAGCTGAGACAATTCCAGAAGAGCGCGGTCAAGACAATGAACGAGAATAAATTACGTATCCTTGTAGTTGATGATGAGCAATCTATCCGGCGGTTCTTGCGTGTCGCGCTGACATCTCAGGGGTACACCATTTTTGAGGCAGCCTCGGGGTTGGACGCGCTTTCGGATGCCACTGCTTACAGGCCAGACGTGATTATACTCGACCTGGGGTTACCGGATATCGATGGTGTTGATGTCACGCGTTTGCTCCGCCAGTGGACGCAAATCCCAATCATCATACTCTCCGTCCGAGGGTCAGAAAGTGACAAGATCGCTG
>JBGOXA010000269.1:0-3101 GCA_041478915.1 Dehalococcoidia bacterium | reverse complement strand
TGAGAAACGCATGGGCCACGCCGGAGCGATTGTCATGGGGAATGTGGGGACAGCACAGTCCAAGATTGATGCCTTTGCTGCTGCCGGGGTGCCCGTGGCCCAAAAGCTTAGCGATATAGCCAAGTTGCTCAACTTGTGATTGTGACAAGGGCCTGGTTTCCCTGCACAAGGGGCATAGGATGCCAGGGTTGGCAGAGGAGAACGTCTCGCTGGAGGGAAGAGATGGAAGAGTACATCAAAATAAAGGCCGGAGCTCTGCGAGAATTCACCGTCAAGGTATTCAATAGGCATGGTGTGCCTATTGAGGATGCGGAAATAGCGGCTGATGTGCTGATCACTGCAGACCAAAGAGGTATAGAATCCCACGGCCTCCAGAGGCTTAAGAGATATACAGACGGACTGAAAATGGGAGTGATGAAGCCGGTTACGGAAATCAAGATATTGAAGGAAACGCCGAATACGCTTGTTATCTCGGCGGGTGACGGGCTTGGCATGGTGGCAGGTTACAGGACTATGAAGCTGGTCATAGACAAAGCACTTAACCACAATGTCGCTTTTGCTGCCGTCCGCGACTCCAATCATTATGGGATCGCCGGATACTATTCAATGATGGCACTGAATCACGGGCTTATAGGGATTTCGTCAACCAATACAGCATCCCTAGTGGTGCCGACCTTTGGCAAGAATGCGGTAGTGGGGACAAACCCTATTTCGATTGCTGTTCCTGCTGGTAAGGGGCGCCCCTTTGTATTGGATATGGCGACTTCGACGGTTACCAGGGGCGAAGTAGAGGTCTACGGGCGTGAAGGTAAGGCAATGCCCCCTACCTGGGCGACGGACGAGTTGGGCAATGCAACGCAGGATGCACGGAGGGCACTGGCAAACTGGCTGGCAAAGAAGGGTGGGGGACTGCTACCCCTTGGTGGCGCAGGGGAAGACGGGGGTGGCCACAAAGGGTATGGCCTGGCTCTTGCAGTGGACATATTCTCAGGGGTACTTTCCGGCGGCGTATTTGGGCTAAACACCTATCCCAAGAAGGATGTGCCTGGCAAGGTGTGCCATTTCTTTGGTGCTATAAGGATAGATGCCTTTATTGACCTAGACCTGTTTAAGAGGATGATGGATGTGTATATAGACATGCTCAAGAATTCGGAAAAGGCGGCTGGCCAGGACCGGATATTCATCCATGGGGAAAAGGAATTTGAGCTTCATGAGCAGCAAAAGGATGAAGTGGGTATCTACTACAAGGTGGTTGAGGAACTGAGACAGGTTGGCCAAGAAGTCAACGTAATTGCGGCGTTTTAGGATTGGGCGAATTGAATCAAGTGGCAGAGAAGAGGCTAATCGTTGGTAATAATGCCCATGCTGTCCCGTTATCCTGGTGGTAAAATGACAAAGGACCATAATATAGAGGCAGCTTTACGACACAAGTTGTAACTGCCTATTTCGCGCGAGAGGAGCGGAGTAACCATGCGGGACATTGATGCTAAAGAGGTAAGCAAGACAGTATCTCGTCTCTTTCAGGAGGCGAATTTCTTTTTGCCGGAGGATGTGATAGCTTCCCTCAAACGGGCCCGTGAGTCAGAGGAATCACCGGTGGCCCGTGAGGTGATAGATGGAATACTGGAGAATGCCGGTATCGCAGCCCAGGAGAAGGTGCCCCTGTGTCAAGACTGCGGTGCGGCGGTAGTCTTCCTTGAACTGGGGCAAGAAGTCCACATCACTGGCGCTGATCTTTACACTGCCGTGAACGAGGGCGTGCGCCAGGCGTACAGTGAGGGCTATCTGCGCAAGTCCATGGTGAAGCGGCCTTATTCCGAGAGAGTGAACACCAAGGATAATACGCCAGCTATCATTTATACGGATATCGTACCTGGTGACAAGCTGAGGATTATAGCCATGCCTAAGGGCGGGGGCGCGGAGAATATGACCCGCCTGGCTATGTTGCCCCCGGCACGGGGTCGGCAAGGGATAATAGATTTCGTAGTCAGTGCTGTCGACGAAGCGGGCAGCAACCCTTGTCCCCCGGTTGTGGTTGGTGTTGGCATAGGAGGGACTGCCGAAAAGACCCTAATGCTGGCCAAAAAGGCGTTGCTGCGGAAGATAGGTGAGCCCAGTCCGGATGCCGAGGTTGCCGAACTGGAAAGGGAAATCCTGCGGCGAATAAACAACCTGGGCATTGGGGCGATGGGGTATGGGGGCAGGGTGACTGCCCTAGCGGTCAATGTTGAGGTTCTCCCGGCCCACATAGCCAGTATGCCAGTAGCCGTTAACCTGAATTGTCACAGTTCTCGACATAAGGAAGCGATACTCTGATGAGTACAAAACACGACGTCATAGTCCTGGGTTCCGGGCTGGCTGGGCTGCGGGCGGCTATCGAAGCTACTCGAAACCCGAATGTCGATGTGGCCATCTTCTCCAAAGTTCAGCTAATGCGTTCGCATTCAGTTTGTGCTGAAGGCGGCACTGCAGCAGTCATGCGACCAAGCGAGGGAGACAGCTTCGAGCTTCATGCCTGGGACACAACCAGAGGGGCCGATTTTCTCTGTGACCAAGACGTAGTCATGCGCTTTGTGGAGGAAGTGCCCAAGGAGATCCTGCTTTTGGATCACTGGGGAATTCCCTGGTCGCGTCGTCCCGATGGACGGATTGCCCAACGGCCCTTTGGTGGTCATACCTTTGATCGGGCTGTTTTTGCGGCCGACAAGACCGGCTTCTTTGAAATGCAAACCCTTTACGATACTCTGCAAAAATACGCCAGGGTGAGCAGATACGACGAATGCTATGTCACCTCGATCCTGATAAAAGACAACTTGTTCTGCGGGGTGACGGTCTGGGATCTGACCAGCGGTGAGTTCTTCCTGGTTCAGGGCAAAGCGTTGATTATTGCCACCGGTGGTGCTTGCCGTATGTTCGGCTTCACTACTTACTCCCTAACCGCTACTGGTGATGGCATAGCTATGGCTTACCGGGCTGGGCTGCCCATCAAGGATGCCGAGTTCGTCCAGTTTCACCCCACAGGCCTGGTTCCCTCTGGCATCCTGATTACAGAAGCAGCACGGGGCGAGGGGGGCTACCTGCTTAACAGCCAGGGTGAGAGG
>JBGOXA010000187.1:0-4365 GCA_041478915.1 Dehalococcoidia bacterium | reverse complement strand
TTCTATGCCAATGTGATCCACTGCCCTCTGCAGCTCGCAGGTGCTGTTTCTAGGGCAGGTGACGCACCGTTCCTCGACGGCAACCTGGCGTAGACAGACATCCAGTGGGCTGCAACGCTGGCGCCGGTCACAGGTAAAGCAGGTGTTGGGGTGGCGGCGCATGATAGCCATCAGGCTGCTTCGACGCATATCCTGGACCCTTGGCGACTCGGTCCGAACCTCCATCCCTTCCGAGACAGGGGTCTTGCAGGAGAGGACGACTTCCCCGCCTGCCTCTGCGAGGCAAACCTGGCAGGCCCTGTCAGGTACCTCTTCAGGCAATGGCCTTAGACCTGGGTAGGCGCATAGGGCCGGAATATAAATGCCCGCTCCGGTTGCAGCCTCAAGGATCGTCATGCCTTTGCTGGCTATGACCTTTTGTCCGTTGATGCTCAGCGTGATATCAGCCACTCTCAACCCTTTGACTTTGCAGACTGATTCTTGTCTCCCTGTGCGAGGGCTTACTTTCGAAGGAGGCTTTTTGTTCTATGCTTCCTTTGCGGTGATGAGGCTTTCACAGGGTGCTACTCGCACTGCGGCCACTTTAAGTTCAGGGATTTTAGCCACGGGATCCAGTGCGGGGTTGGTGAGCACATTAGTGGGGCTTTCGGCGAAGTGGAAGGTCATGCTGACTACTCCGGGTGGTGATACGGTGGTCACTCTGGCTCTGGCCTGCACCTCGCCGCGGCGGGAGGTCACCTTGACCATTTGGCCATCGGCTATACCCAGTTTCCGGGCATCGGCGGGATTGATCTCCACCAGTTCCTCACTGCGGAGCTTCATCAGGCCCTTCACTTTTCCCGTCATGGTGCTGGTGTGGTAATGATAGAGGCTTCTTTCTGTGGTGAGGATGAGGGGGTAGTTGGCATCAGGCAATTCAGCCGAAGGCCGGTACTGCAGGGGCATAAACTTACCCTTACCTCTGGTGAAGGTATCTTTGTGCAGGAATAATGTTCCCGGGTGCTCAGCCGTGGGGCAGGGCCACTGCAGGCCGCCCTTTTCTATACGCTGGTAGGTAATGCCGCCGTAGCTTGGCGTCAGGCGGGATATCTCTGCCATGATCTGCTCTGGTTCCTGGTAGTCGAAGCCCTGGCCGCCCATTCTCCTGGCTAACTGGGAGGTAATCCACCAGTCGGGCCTGGAGTCACCGGGAGGCTCTATGAACTTCCTTACCCGCTGCACTCTGCGCTCGGTGTTGGTGAAGGTGCCGTCCTTCTCAGCGAAGCTGGCGGCGGGCAGGACGACATCGGCCAGCTGAGCCGTCTCGGTGAGGAAGATATCCTGGACCACCAGGAACTCCAGCTTCTCCAGTGCTTTTCGGACGTGTGTGGCATCGGGATCGCTGAGCACCGGGTTTTCGCCGACGAGGTAGATGGCCTTTATGGGCTGCAGGTAGGCGGCTTCGATGATCTCCGTCAGCGTTCGTCCTGGTGAGGGGCTCAACGGATAGCCCCAGGCCTCCTGGAACTTCTTCTGGACGTTGGGGTCGGCGACGGACTGATAGCCTGAGTAGACGGTGGGCAAGCTGCCCATGTCGCAGGCGCCCTGGACATTATTCTGACCTCTGAGGGGATTGACTCCTGTCGATGGCTTACCGATATTGCCGGTGAGCATGGCCAGATTGGCTGTGGCCATGACATTATCTGTGCCATGGGTGTGCTGGGTTATGCCCATGGTGTAGAGTATGGTTGACGGCTTGCTGGTGGCAAACATACGGGCTGCCAGTGCTAGTTGCTCCGCCGGCACGCCGGTTATCTGCTCCACGAAGCCGGGGTGGAAGCTCTTCAGGGAATCCAGGAAGTTCTCGAAGTTCTCGCAGCGCTCCTGGACGAAGGACAGATCCAGCAATCCTTCATCGACGATGACCCACATCATACCCATGAGGAGGGCCACGTCGCTTCCTGATTGGTGCTGGAGCCAGATATCGGCCAGGCGGCAGAGGCCGATCTCCCGTGGATTGGCCACGATGAGTTTGCCACCCTGCTGCAAGGCCCTCTTGACCTCGATTCCGATGATGGGGTGTGCTGTGGTGGTGTTGGTGCCTATGGCCAGGATGCAGGAGGCATTGCCTATCTCACCGATGGAGTTAGTCATGGCTCCGCTGCCGAAGCTGGTGGCCAGACCGGCCACAGTTGGCGCATGTCAGAGGCGGGCGCAGTGATCGATGTTGTTTGTCTCCATCACTGTCCGGACGAATTTCTGCAGCACGTAATTATCTTCATTGGTGCACTTGGCCGAGGCTATGGCGGCGAACTGGTTGCCCTTGTACTTGGCGAAGGACTTGGCCACTACTTCGAGGGCCTCTTCCCACGAGGCCTCGACGAAGGAGCCATTCTTCTTGATGAGAGGGGTGGTCAGGCGGTTCTGGTCGTGGACGAAGTCCAGACCAAACTTACCCTTGACGCAGGCCTGGCCCTTATTAACCACGTTGTCTGTGTTGGGGATGACGCTGGTGATTCTTTCATTCTTCACCTGGACATCCAGCTGACAGCCTACGCCGCAATAGGGGCAGGTGGTGGTCACCTGGCGGTCTGGAGTGCCCATCCACTTGGCGGACCGCTCCACCAGTGCACCGGTGGGACAGGCATCAACACAGGCACCACAAAATTGGCAATCAGCATCCTGGAGCAGGAGCTCATCGGGAGGGGTAATCACATGGCACTGGAGACAGCGCATAGCCTCGGCAGTGGCCGTCTCCTGCTCGAAACCAGCCTCTACCTCGTCGAAACTCTTGATGCTTGCCTCGGGGGAAAGGTGTGTCAGGGTAGCCAGCTTCTCTGGTGGGAAATGCCCGTCCAGCCAGTAGACGGCCTCTTCCGGAGGTACAAGCGATTCGGAGATATCTCCCTTGCCTCCGAGATAGCGGTCGATTGACTCAGCCGCCTTTCTACCGCCAGCTATAGCTTCGATGACCGAGGCTGGCCCGCTGGCGCAGTCGCCGCCGGAGAAAACGCCCTGGCGACTGGTTGCCATGCGTGCGTCAACCTTAACGGTGTTGCCCCGGCCCAGCTCTACTTTGAACTCCTTGGGGATCTCGGGACGCTGGCCGATCGCGGCGATCAGGGTATCCAGTTCGACAGTGAATTCACTCCCCTTGATCGGTGCGGGGCTGCGCCTGCCGCTGGCATCCGGCTCTCCCAGCTCCATCCGTATCAGCTCCAGTTGCAGGGTACCATTCTGCCGAGTCACCTTGGATGGGGCAGTCAGATAAACAATCTCTATGCCCTCTTCCAGGGCGGCTTCGACCTCTTCATCGCTGGCCGGCATCTCTGCCCGCGTGCGGCGATAGAAGATGGTCACCTTCTTGGACCCAAGACGCAAGGGGATACGGGCGGCATCAATAGCTACATTCCCTCCACCGATCACTCCCACTCTCTCACCCACCGGCACCTGTTCTCCAAGATTGACACGACGGAGGAATTCTGCTGACTCGATGACCCCGGGGAGGGTTTCCCCCTCGACTGCCAAACGCATTCCTTGATGAGCGCCCACACCAAGGAAGATGGCACTGCACCCCTGGTCGAACAGCGGATCGAGCGTATCGATGCGGGTATTCAACCTGATTTCCACGCCGGCGCTCTTGATATCTTCAATCTCAGCCCCGAGGACGTTCCGGGGCAAGCGGTACTCTGGAATGCCCACCCTCATCATGCCGCCCGGCTCGGCCAGAGCCTCGAAGACCGTAACGGTGTGGCCCAGCTTGGCCAGATAATAGGCAGCCGTAAGACCTGCTGGTCCTGCACCTACAACCGCCACTTTCTTGCCGGTTGACGGGAGTTGCTTGGATCGCTTCTTCCAGTCACCATCGCTGTTGTCGAAGGCATAACGCTTCAGCATTCTGATACATATTGACTTATCAACTGCCTCACCACGCTGACAGGCTGATTCGCAGGGGTGAATGCAGACACGGCCCAGAGACCCGGGGAAGGGCACCTTCTCTCGAATCACAGCCAATGCCGCATCGGGTCTTCCCCTGGCAATGAGGCGCACGTAGCGGGGAATGTCTATGCCTGAAGGACAGGCCTTGTAGCAAGGGTAGGCGAATTCTATCGCCTTAGCGCCCCTGATCTCCTGGCAGACTCGGACGCAGCGTTGACAGAGGATGCACAGGTTATGATCTCGAACAAAGAAGGGACTGTCGTTCCGAATAGCCAACTTCTTTGGAATGTAGGGCGGCAGATACTTTTCTATGCCAATGTGATCCACTGCCCTCTGCAGCTCGCAGGTGCTGTTTCTAGGGCAGGTGACGCACCGTTCCTCGACGGCAACCTGGCGTAGACAGACATCCAGTGGGCTGCAACGCTGGCGCCGGTCACAGGTAAAGCA
>JBGOXA010000320.1:0-2711 GCA_041478915.1 Dehalococcoidia bacterium | reverse complement strand
TGAGTGGTTGCCGCGGTTATGCAGGGGCCAAGGCCATGTGGCGCGGTCGCAACTCAGTGAGTTCCGTGCGGCCACAAAGCCTGCCTGACAGATCGGCTTCAGCTTCCTCCTCTCGGTCATCGCTTTTCATAGGCTGAGGACAGACACATATTTAGCCTCATTAAATCCAGATGTGAAAAGAATTTGACCTTTTCACCACGGCCGAACTTAAGGCGCACTCGCCGCATCCTTTTCATTAGTTATCAAAATCCGCTCGATCTTCCTATCCCGCATTTCAAGTATAGCTAACTTCAATTTTTTGTACTTCAAGTGTTCCCCCTGCCTTGGGATACGACCTAGATGGCTGAGAATAAAGCCAGCTACAGTCTCATAGTCACCAGGAGGCAAACCCAGACTCAATTCCTCATTTGCCTCCTCTATTCTGAGCCCGCCGTCCACTTCGAAGGTATTAGCATCAATAGTCACAAAGTCTTTGTCCGTACTAGCAAGCTCCTCAGCAACACTACCCACTATCTCTGCAGTTAGGTGTTCTAAGGTAGCTATGCCCGCCACACCCCCAAATTCATCAATAACTACTACTATATGGTAGTTGTTATCGCTCATCTCAGTCAGAAGCTCGCCCAGAGGCTTGGTCTCAGGCACGAAGTGGACTGGTTGCACCAACCCATCAATAAGGCTATCCATATCCAACGAATTATTGGCCTGAGCCATAAGCACATCCTTGATTGATAGAATGCCCACTACATTGTCTGTAGTTCCTTGATAAACGGGGAATCGTGAGTAAGGGAACTGGCGATAAATATCAAGAAACGCAGCCAAGCTGCTTCCCTGCTCCAGCCATGCAACTTCGGTTCGCGACTGCATCACCTCCTTAACAGGTCGGCCAGCGAATCCGGACGCTTTGTGTAACATCTCAGCTTCGTGTTCATCCCACACCCCTTCAGCCTGCCCAACGGTGATAGCCGTGCGGAACTCCTCAGAGCTAATCGTTGGCCTCGGTTCGTCATCTTCCCCAGCCAGTCTGGTGAATCTTACGCCAATATGGTTCAGGACATACACGAAGGGGTAGAGGATAGTTGAGATAATTTGAATGGGTGTGGCGTAGAGTAAGGCTATTCTCTCCCCGTAGCGAGCGCCTAAGCTTTTGGGGATAAGTTCTGCAAAAACCAAGGTTACTATTGTAATGACAATGATGGCTATAGCTGCGCCCAAGTCTTGCCCCCACAGTGATATAGCCATTGCTGTGCCCAAAGCAGCAACCGCTGTCTCGAAGAAATTGATCCCCAGAAGGACGGCAGCGAGAAACTTCTCTGGCTGTTCCACAATCCTGGCCACAATTCTAGCCTTTGGGTGATTGGTATGTACCAGATGCTGGAGACGAAGCTTTTGCATGCCGATAAAAGCCGTCTCTGCACTGCAGAAGAACGCTGCTATCCCAAGGCAGATTAGAAACAGTATTAAATATAAACTGTTGATATCTTCCATGCGGAACCCATCCAATTATCCGGCTGGGCTGTTCAATATGATTGTAATATCAGTCTTTCGTGGCGTCAAAAACCTTGGCGAAATCGACCCCGACAACCCGTACTAAGTAGTTCGTCGCCATCTTGTCGCCAATTTCCTAGCTTTGATTTGAGAGTAAGGCAGTGGCATGAAAGGGAAGGGCGGCAAACAAAACGATATAGTCAATCGTTGGTGCAAGCCCAGTGCTGCCCAGTCTTCATAAGGAAGAGGTATCGGGGAACATGAGGCCCCAGTGCCCCTGTCTTATTGACCATCCCTTGACGGCCGAGGATAGGCCATTTCGGGCCGGAATTGCTGGACGTATTCTCTGACGAGGTCGAGCAACATGGTTTCCATCTCCTGCAAGGAAGTCACTGGTGGCCCATCAGGGACATCAATACCAGCAGAACGAAAACGGTTCCACTCTTCCGGGTCTCGCGGCTTGAATCTCCACGAGATCAGGTCTAAGGTCAGTTCGGGGTAAAGCAGACCGAAGCCGATGCCCTCGCTCAGCGTCATCTCCAGCCGTCTCCACAGACTCTCATTATCAAGGCTGACCTTACTTTGGGCGGCGCGCCTTATCCGTTCCATATCATCAAACGACCCCACGCTGCCATGGGGAAAGACCGAGCCGACACTCGCGTACTCCGTCGCAAGCACCAGGAAGAATAAAGAATCAAGATCATCACCGTAAATGAGGCGGTATCGCCCCAAACGCTCATCGGCCATCTTTTCCCAGAAGCGCACGGACTCTCCCTCATCCCCCGGTTTGACCTGGAGCAGGTGAGCGAGGCTCGGCACTTTGTCTTTAAACATCCTTCCCAGCAAGGCACAAGACTCGTAGAGGACCGCCAATATGGCCATGTAATGCCCAGCCTGGACGTACCGCCCTCCGTACAACCGTTTATAAGCGACGGACTGGATCGGACCGGTCGCCATGTAAACCTGTAGCGAGCGAACCGTCTCGGACTTAGCCACCATCAATCCTCACTTCGGGAGATCCAGAGCCAATCTGGGACACAGGACGATCAGCATGAGAACCAATGGTAACCATCTTAACCGGGATTTCCCATATCAACTCGTAGTGAGGTGATCTTCGTCCCCTTTGGTCTTGGCAATGATGATATGCTCCTTGTATCCGACTGTCAAGCCTGCGTAGTTCTCCAGCACCACCAGGGAACCGCGTCTTTGATTTGAGGGTAGTAGGT
>JBGOXA010000153.1:0-5031 GCA_041478915.1 Dehalococcoidia bacterium | reverse complement strand
TTGCCATTGTGGGCCAGCTTGGCGATCCGGGCATCCGACAGGACAGGCCTGAGCTGCTCCAATGTTTGCTGTAGGTCTAATTGCTCGGCGGTATCCCACACCACCTGCCTTACTGGCAGGTAGTAGGTTCTCTCATTGGAAAGGCACAAGGCTATGCCAGCTATTGCCGCACCAGTCGGCCGGGCATGCCCTGTCACCAGATGAATGACGAACGAGTTAGTACTAGAAAGTCTGGCAACTAGCTCTTCCAGGGCAGAGGTAGTGTTAACCAGGACACACTCTTCCCTATCGGCATCGGCTGAGGGGGGAGACGCCACTGCCACAGTCACAGTGGGCTCTCCGAATTCGGGCAGACTATTTGCCAGGCTGAAGAACTCCAGCTCGCGAAAGAGTGGCGCCAGTTCGCTCCGGTTGAAGGCTATTGCCTGGCACTGCGCCGCGTCGAAATCCACCGGGGCGTCGGTGCGGATGGTAGCCAGCCTCTTGCTTTGCTTTGCCATGCCCTCCTTCGCCAGGAGTGTCTCCCGCAGCTTCGGCGGGGTCACTTCATCGATGTGCTCATAGACACCCTCTACACTGCCGTAAAGCTGGATCAGCTTGCTAGCTGTCTTCTCGCCGACACCGGGGACACCGGGGATATTATCAGAGGGGTCACCCTTAAGGCCCTTGAAGTCAGGGATCTGTTCTGGAGCGACGCCCAGTTTCTGGTGCACCGCCGCTGTGTCATACAGGGTGGTCTCCCCGAAGGTTCTCTTGGGCAGAAGCACCTTCACCCTGGGAGAAACGAGTTGCAGCATGTCATTATCGCCGCTGACGATAATGGTATCGATCCCCTGGTCCGCCGCTTGGCGGGCCAGCGTCCCCAGCAGATCATCAGCTTCGTAGCCGTCCATTTCGAAGGTGGGGATATTGAAGGCCTTTACTACTTGGCGTACCCGGCCGAACTGCTGCCGCAGTTCATCGGGCGCTTCGGGGCGCTGCGCCTTGTATTCTTTGAACTCCAAGTGCCTGAAGGTAGGGGCAGGACGATCGAAGGCGACGGCCCAGTGAGTCGGCTTGAGGTCCTGCACTGTTTTGAGGAGCATGCGGATAAAACCGTACACTGCCCCCGTTGGTTCCCCCGTCTTGCTCACCGAGAGGGGCGGCAAGGCATGGAAGGCGCGATGCACCAAGGCATGACCATCAAAGAGCAACAGAAGTGGCTTTTTCAACCAGTGTCTCCAGAGATGCTTCAATGTCTATTCTACAGGATCGGCATCAGGGGCAACAAGCATCTGATTTTGCCCGATCTGTCATGGCCACTCTTTCGATGGGCCTGTGCTGCGCCCTTCTTCTACTGCTGATAAAGGGATGGAGAGACAGCGAAGTTCGTGAAGTCAAATGACGCCTGCCGTCTCCCCAATGTACATACCAAAGAAAGAAGCTCCACATCATCGGTGTACCAGGCAAGCAAACACGGAGGGTGTTTATATGTCATTGCTTCGCTGCGCTCGCAATGACAGAAGAAAGCTGCACTCACTCCCTTGGTGCATTATTTTCGTAGCAGTAACACTAATGAACAACCTTGTTCAGCCTGATCGTGGCTGAAGGTGTCAAGCCGTTTCATCTTTGGCCTGGAGAGGGCTAAGCTATTCTCAGGACTGCGGCTCCTTGTATCTGGCCTTGCTTCAGCAGGATCAGGGCTTCATTCGCCTCTTCCAGTTTGAATTCCTGGACTTCGGGGATAATCGGGATTTCGGCAGCCAAGGGAAGAAAATCCTGAGCGTCCTTCCTGGTGATGTTGGCCACGCTTTTTATTTCCTTTTCATCCCACAACAACCGGGCATAGTCCAGAGGTGGGATAGGAGTCCTCTTTCGAATGACCGCTATCACCAGTCTGCCGCCTTTCTCCAGGACTCTTAAGGCGTAAGGCACCGTCTCTCCCACCGGGGTGAAATCTATGGCGCAGTTGACCTTCTGCGGGGGAGCATCTTCCGCCGTCCCTGTCCAGGCTGCTCCCAGCCTCTGGGCTAACGTGCGATGCTCTTCGCTCCGGGTAAAGACGAAGACCTGGCAACCCCAGTACCTGGCTACCTGAAGGACGATGTGGGCTGACGCCCCGAATCCGAAAAGTCCCAGGGTTTGGCCAGGCTTGATCCCGGAAAGCCTCAAGTCGCGAAAGCCGATGGCTCCAGCACACAGGAGGGGGGCTGCCTGGGTATCGGAAAATCTATCTGGAATCAGGTAGGCATAGTCTTCCGACACCGCCACGTACTGGGCATAGCCGCCATCGGCGTGACATCCGGTACCTTTGAACTCGGGACATAAGTTCTCATTGCCTTCCCGGCAGAAGCGGCACTGGCCACAAGCGGAATTGATCCAGGCAATCCCGACCCGGTCTCCCACCATCCACCTAGTTGCCTCCGGGCCCAGAGCTTCTACTGTTCCCACGATTTCATGGCCCAGGACGACAGGCAGTTTTGGCTGAAGCCTTCCTTCAATTTCGTCCAGTTCCGTGTGGCAGACCCCGCAGGCAGAGATTTTCACCAGAACCTCTTTGGCTTTCGGCTGAGGAACTGGCGACTCCACCAGTTCCAAGGGCCGGCTCTCAACCGGCGAAATGCTCTTCAGAATCTGGGCTTTCATGCTGCCTGCTCACCTCTGCCTGACGACGAGTCTTAATTTTACCACAAGGCTACCCCACGCAAACACTACCTCTGCCGGCATTTTGTGGCTGTGGGGGCTGTAACTGAACATTTCGTCACTTTGTTCGGCAGTAGGCAAAAATTGAATTGGCACAATCGGTATGCTACAATCCGCGCTAGCCCCAGATAAGGAGAAAGATTGCCGGCCAATGAGTTGGCAGCTAAGCTGTTTTGATCGACGGAGATAAGCTATGGAAGAAGTGAAACCATTAAGCTACCCGATCAATGACTTCTACTATGGTAAATGTGGTCGGCGGACATCTTGCGATGATGGTCTACGACATTGATGGTAGGCTTATTGATCTTCTGACTCTCACCAAATAGGAGGCGGATAACACGTGAAAAACGAATGGAAAAGGGCAGTAGCTTCTTTCTTGGCCCTCGCCTTGGTAGCCGTGCTTTGCCTCAGCTGTGATGGAGGTGGGAAAGGGGTGACTATCACCATAGGCGAACTGACGGATTTTACAGGATCAGCCGCACAAGCAGTTAAGACTATCCATTACGTGCTAGAGGATATAGCCAGGTACTATAACGAAGAAAACCTTATCCCTGGGGTGAAAGTAAAGATTGCTGCCTACGATACTCAGATGGATCCTGCCAGAGAACTAATTGGCTATCAGTGGTGTAAGGGCAGGGGGGCGAAGGTAATGATTGCTCTTTTACCTGGAACTGCAGAGGTATTGAAACCTTTTGCGGAGAGGGACAAGGTCGTCATAGCTGCCATGGGTGCCTTCCCGGTTGTATTTGAGCCTCCGGGATGGGTATTTGGTTTTTCTAACACTCAGACTTGGGCAATGAAGAGCCTCTTGCAATGGGTCAGCGAGAATGACTGGGATTATGATACCCGGGGAATTCCTAAGCTTGGCCTGGCAGGCTGGAGCGATCCTGCTTCCCATAACCTGGACGAGGCGATAAAGGAATACATCGAGAAGCATCCCGGCGAGTTTGACTACCTCGGTGGTTATTTTTCTGCCGTGGGCACGATGACCTTTAGAGGTGAAGCGGAGAAGCTGAAAGACTGCGACTATGTAACTAGTGGCTCCGGCTTTGCGATACCTTACATCTTAAGGGAGTTGCGAGCCAAGGACTCTAAGGCAAGGCTCATTGATGCAACTGGTAGTGTTGGTTCTTTCAAAGGCTTCTACGTGGATCTGGTTGGCTGGGAAGTCATTGACGGAACCTTGTTCACCAACCAGTCTATTTACTGGAATGAATCAACCCCTATTGTCGATCTGGTTAAGGATCTCCTTTACCAATACCGCCCGTCGCAAGCTGAGGAAATCATTAATGCTGGCGTAGGTTATGTGGGTGCGGCTCACCAGATGATCGCCATTTTCGAAGTCCTGCAGCAGGCGATACAAAAGGTGGGGGCGGAGAATTTCGATGGTCAAGCCTTCTTTGACGCCGCCATAGATTACAAGACTACGAGCGCCCTGTGGAAAGGCTACCCACAATGGGGCTTCAGTCAGACTAAACGCTACTTGATGGACCACAATGTGATATATGAGTTTAGCGCCGAGGCGCAGGACCTGGTAAGGGTCACCGATTGGCTGCCTCAGATAAAAGAGTAAGGACAGTGGCAAGCCGTGGTTCCACAATCGCTAAATTTGTCTCGCTGACGAAGGAGATGCACCGCCTTAGGGGCCGCAGCCCACAAGTGCGCAGTGGGCTGAGCCCACCTTACAGATGTTCATCCCGAGACATCTTTCACTCCCGATACACCATCTTAGACACTTCGGGGGCTATCTTATGTCGCTGGCCAGAATTCGCCCCCACATCTGCATCTATAAGTCTTCTTCATTGCCTCGTTTGAGACCACAAAACTATGTAGCACTCCACGCCACGCCCCACAGCGATCACATCTCCATGGCCCCGAATGAGAATCCCGGTCTCCTCTTTTCATCAGTTGCTGTTTTTCGACAAGACCCAATTTGCGATTCTGGGTACCTTCTCTAATCCAGGCTCTACCATCATATTCGTAGTAAGGAGTACCCTGATCCCTTTGCCCGGTAAGCGCGAGGACCACCCGGTCGTTTAGCTCTTCGACCTCTATTGTTACCACCAGCTTAGGGTCGAACCTGTCTCTTATGGCTTGTGACAGCACCGATTGGTGGGCTCAGCCCACCCTACTTCTCTTTGTTCGTAACTCTTTCAGGTCAAAGCACTCAGCCCCAAGGTCTCAACCAATTCTCAACGTTGAACTACACACTTGTGCTGCCCCCATCTGCTTTGCTATGCTAAATCATCACTATTACATAAGGCAGTTTTCAGAAATGGGTGCAAAAATCGGTGGTCAGCGGCCACGTCCCAGGGTTGCGCTACTTGGCAATTTTGAACCACAAGGCTT
>JBGOXA010000263.1:0-3163 GCA_041478915.1 Dehalococcoidia bacterium | reverse complement strand
TATATCCCTGCCAGTTTCCGCCTCCTGTACATATCCCAGCAGACGCAGATAGGATGGGCTCTGGTAGCGAATGGTTCCATCACCGTCAAGGATGGCAATGGCATCTGAAGCGTTTTCTATCAGGGCACGGAAATGTTCTTCTTTGCGCCGTAGCTTCTCTTCTGCCTGCTTGCGCTCAGTGATATCGCAGAGGAAGAACATGGTAGCCGGCTTCCCGTGCCAGGTCGTCGTGGCAGCCGCAATCTCCGTTGGCACTATCCGCCTATCTTTGCGGACAATGACAGTCTCATACCGCTTGGGGATAGGTTTTCCCTTACGCCTTCCCTTATGTTGGCGCAGCAACTCCTGCAGCCGGCCAGGGAAGGCCAACTTCTTCATACCGATCTGGAGCAGCTCCTCAAGAGTGTAGCCCGTGATGTCCGACGCCTGCCTGTTGGCGTAAACGATGCCTCCATCTGCTGAGGTGATGATAATGCCGTCGCTGGCGTTCTTGGCCAAGGCCCTGAAGTTTTCTTCACTCTGACGAAGAGCTTCCTCTGCCTGCTGGCGCTCCTGGAGCAGTTGCCAGTGGCTCAGGGCGCGGGCCAGAATGCGGGGCATATCAGCGAAGGCTTCCGGTGATTTGACGACGTAATCCAGGGCTCCGGCCTTCATGGCAGCCACCGCCGCCTGCTCATCTCCATGGCTGGTCATAATCAGCATCGGGAAGGGACTTGCCTCTGGCGGTGAGGTCAGCAGTTCCAGAGAGCGGCCGTCCGGCAATACCATGTCCAGCAGAGCGATATCGGGCGGATTGGCCGCCACGCTCTCACGGTATTCACTCAAAGAGCCAGCTACTTGAATCTCAAAATGAGTGCCGGATAATTCCAGCGCGCGGCGGACGGCTTCGGCATGAGCTGCCTCATCTTCCAGGACCAGGACTCTAATGTGTTTGGAATCCATGGTGACCTCCTCGGGCCGGCCTTAATAGGGGTACTGGTTCCAGGCCAGCCAGTAGTAACCGAGCGTTTCCATCAATAGGGTGAACTGGGCAAAGTCCACCGGCTTGACCAGGTAGCTATTGGCATGGTAGTCATAAGCCCTGGCCATATCAGCCTCGGCCGCTGAGGTGGTCAGGATCACCACGGCAATGTGCCGCAGGTTCTGGTCTGACTTGATCGCCTTCAGAACATCAAGGCCGTCCACCTTGGGCAAGCGCAGGTCGAGCAGAATGAGGTTCGGCATGGGGGATTTATGCGGGTCGCTGAACTCTGCTTTACGATACAGGTAATCCAGCCCAGCCTGACCATCTTCCACATGCATTAGCCGGTTAGCCGTGCGGAAATCCGCTAAGTTCCGCCGGACGATCTCGGCGTGTGCCGGATCATCCTCCACCAGCAGAATAACGATAGGCTCGCCTTTCATGTCTTTTCTCCTTTGCCTTTGTCTTCTAAGACACCGGGTAGAGTGAACCAAAAACACGTCCCTTGGCCCAGCCCTTTGGACTCAAACCAGATGGTCCCTTGATATAGCTCCACGATTCTCTTGGTGATGGCCAGTCCCATGCCTATGCCTTCACTCTTAGGATCGAGTTTCTCAAAGAGACTGAATATCTTTGACTTGTATTTAGGGTCCATGCCTACACCGTTGTCGCGTACAAAGAAGACGGTCTCCCGGCCGCGCCGTTCAGCGCCGATATCGATGCGGGGTGAAGCCTGATCTCCCATGAATTTCGCGGCGTTCTCCACCAGGTTCTGCCAGATCTCCACCAGGCGGGGTCGGTCGCCACACAGGGTAATGGGTTCATCGCTCACCTGCACTTTTACCCCACGCTCCTCAATGCCACCCGCCACCAGGATCAAGGCTTCCTGAACCAGTTCATGGAATGTTACGGTCACCGCCGGATTGACGATGTGACCGATGCGCGATATCTCCAGCAGCTCATCCAGCAACTTCCCCATCTTGTCCGCCGCGCCATGCATGTAAAACATGTCTTTCTCTATCCGCCCGGCATCAGAACCAGACAGGTCCTTGCTCAAGTATCCCAGGAAAGTGTTGATGGTCACCAGCGGGCTCTTCAGATCGTGCGAGACGGTATAGGTGAAACGTTCCATCTCAGCATTGGCGTGCTCCAGTTCCTCCATCGCCTTCTTCAGTTTCTCTTCCGCCTGTTTGCGCTGGGTGATGTCACGGAGGTTGACCACAATGCCTGCCACGGCGGGATGATGGAGAAGGTTTCTGGCTACGCCTTCGAGAACGCGCCATGACCCGTCTCTGGCCTTGACACGCACCTCAAAATGTGGGGTATAACCTGGGTCTTGCAGCAATCTGGCAAAGTCCTCAGACACCTTCGTGATATCATCCGGGTGTATGTTGTTGAATAGGCTCCTACCAACTTCCTCCTCCGGTACATATCCCAGCACAGACTCATACGACGGGCTCTGGTAGCGAATGGTTCCATCAGCGTTAAGGATGGAAATGGCATCCGAAGCGTTTTCTATCAGGGAACGGAAATACTCCTCTTTGCGTTGTAACTCTTCCTCCGCCCGCTTGCGCTCGGTGATGTCGCGGGTCACCCCCAGAATTCCTACGGGTCTCCCATCAGAGTCGCGCATGACCGTCACTAAATTCTCCGCCCACATCGTGGAGCCGTCTTTGCGGTATATCTCCAGCTCCACCGTTTCGCGATTTTGAAAGCCTCCTGGTTGCACCTTCTCTGCACGCACTACACTGTGCAAAGCTTTAGCAGCAAGTCCCAGGGAGGCAGGAGTCAGAGACTCTGTCAGGCCGCGGGCTATCCCTTCTTCAACGCTGAAACCCAATAATGGTGTGATAGAGGGATTGATGTATGTGACCTTCATTTCCATATCCATGATGTATATCAGATCGGTCACATTCTCGGCCAGAAGACGATATTTCTACTCACTCTCCCTGAGCTCCTCCTCTGCCCGCCGGCGCTCGGTGACATCTTGCATCTGAACCAGATAACCCCTGAGGGGCTCTCCCTCACTCAGACCCAGCGGGCTCACCATCACGTCAAGATGAGTCACACCAGACTTGGTTGTTTCGTACAGTTTGAGCCTTTTCACCTCGTAAAAGTCCCAGCGCGTCTCATACCTCGCTATTTGGCCAGTGCGCACTTTCTGTCTTACGTCCTCTGGCAGATAGGGATCTTCTAACAACT
>JBGOXA010000100.1:0-6479 GCA_041478915.1 Dehalococcoidia bacterium | reverse complement strand
GGCTGGCCCGAAGCTATAGGAGCTTCATCAAATCCATCGGATGCCGGATTAACTTCTTGGCACCACTGGCTAGGAGTTCATCGCGGCTGCGAAAACCCCACAGTGCTCCCACCGGGTACATCCCTGCGGCACTGGCTGCCTTCATGTCTGTGTCTCCATCACCGAGGTACATGAACTCACCGGGCGGAATATCGAGGCATTTTGCTATCTCGGTTGCCCCTGTAGGGTCCGGCTTTTTCGGGATGGTCGATCGTGCTCCCATTACCACCTCAAATCGCCAGCGTGGCAACAGTCGGGATACCATGAGTTTGGTAATATCATCTGGCTTGTTAGACCAGACGGCCATCTTGATCCCGCGGGCGGTGAGGGCATCCAGCAACTCCGGAATGCCTTCGTAGGGGCGGGTCTTGTCTGCCCAGCGCTGGTGGTACTCTTCGCGTATGGCAGCAACCACTTCGCCTACCGTGGCCGGGTCCCGTTCGCCCTCTGGAAGCGCTCGGCTGGCCAAGTCCTGTACGCCATCTCCGATAAAGCGCTTGTAGGCCTCGAGGCTGTGCCGCCGAAAGCCGATGCGATTGAGCACGCAGTTAACAGAATCAGCTATATCCTCAAGCGTGTCAAGCAGCGTGCCGTCAAGGTCAAAAAGAACGGCTCTGTACCTCATGTAGATCGCCCTGCCGCATGAACAGGTCAACAGGCTGTCTCATTGGCTGACATTGGCTTTGTCTGATAGCTGAGAGAGATTCTAGTTTTTATTACGGTGATTGTCCAATTGTGATGAGGAGTTGCGGTAACAGTGCTTTGATCAGCTACGTGTACGGGATGGATGACATTTGATGAGGGAGAGGTGGCTTCCGAAAGCGCGCAGCTCTTCTGCGGCACATCAAATGATGATGACGACCGCAGTACCGGTTGGGTTCCATCGCATCGAAGAGTTGCCCGAAGGCTCTGGAGGTGGTGGCCACGGTCCAGTCAACGGAGCGGGAAGCATCAGGCAGCAACTCAGACGAGGTCTACGGAGCCGCGAGCTTTGCCTAAGATTTGGCTACCTTGTTGTACCGCTGGAGGTCCGGGGGCCACCAGCAAGCCTCCCAGACAAAGCTGAAAATGGACGCTTTCTCCGGGGCAGCAAGAAGAGGCTCCAACCTGCTCGCGATCTCTCGGCGCTCTGCGCTGGTCTCCCAGGCCTTCCACAACTCGATATCAAGCCAGGTGCTGATGACCAGCCAGTGTGACGGATCGTCTATCGACCGGAGAGTTTCGCCGGAGACATAGCCACGCTGCTGAACTGCTTTAGTTCTCAGGTCCACCAACAGGCTTTCCATCTCTGCCGCTTTATCGGGTTGGCCATGCCTTTCGATGATGATCTTTATCATTTTGCCACCTCCCTTTGCTTTAATAACATATCAACTCCGGTGACAGCTAATTTCTCCTTACTCGTTGCGATACCTCTTGAAGGTTAGAGATAACTGATTCTCCGCCGTTGGGTTAGAGACAAGAGATATTGCAGTAGAAATAGGGTGGGCTGAGCCGACTAATCAGCGTACTCCCACCTGATTTCGCCTGCCGATCCCATTATACCACCACATTAGTCAGCGATGTGCAACAGTTTGGCCAAAAGGCCTGGCTTTTACCGTTTGCTCAGACATGGCCAGCCTCCTGTTACTACAGCGGCCGCGTCTTATAAACATCTATCTAAAGGTATTCCTTCACCTTCTCAGCCACAGGTCTGGTCATCCCCCTTACCGACACCACTTCGTCCAGCGATGCCTCTTTGATCCTTCTAGTTGAGCCAAACCTCCTGAGCAGTGCCCGCTTTCGCTTTGGCCCGACGCCGGGGATGTTATCAAGAGGCGAGGCCAAGGACTCCTTGTGACGCACCTTAAGATGGTAGCCATGGGCGAAACGATGTGCTTCGTCTCTTACCCGTTGCAGAAGGTAGAGAGCGGCGGAATTACGCGGGAGCATAATAGGCTCAGATATTTGAGGCAGGAAGACGGCCTCATTCTCCTTGGCGATGCTGGCACAGGGGATAGACTCCAGTCCAGCTTCTTTTATCACCTCTAGGGCAGCGTTAAGTTGCCCCTTCCCACCGTCGATGAAGATCAGGTCGGGGATCATGGCCCAGCTACCATCCTTCTGTTCGCTGGCCCCCCTCTTGAACCGCCTTCTGAGCACCTCCTGGATCATAGCATAATCATTGGCTCCCGTTACTGACCTAATTCTAAAGCGCCGATAGTGAGCCTTTTGGGGCTGTCCTCCTTCAAACACTACCATGCTCCCTACAGCAAAGGCCCCTTGAATATCCGAGATGTCGTAGCACTCCACCCGTTGAGGAAAGGAAGGCAACGAAAGCTCCTCCCTCAGCTCCTCTAAGGCTTTAGCCAGGACCTCCGGTTCAGCCAGCAGCTTGATCCTCATTTGCTCCAGGCCCTGACGGGCATTTTCTGCTACCATATTCACCAGATCCTTTTTTACTCCCCGACGGGGCACCTGGATATCGACTTTCGCTCCCCGGCGGTTCTCCAGCCACTTCCTAACCAGGGATATTTCCTCCAAAGGATGCTGAAGCAGAATCTGCTCTGGGATGGAAGGAGCAAAGCTGTAGAACTGCTGTACGAAACTGGTCATGATTTGAGAGGGCTCCTCACCCTGCGTCCCTGTCATCATAAAGTTTTCTCTTCCCAACAACTTCCCATTCCGAATAAGGAAGACCAGCGCATAGGCCTGCCCCCTAGCCGTGGCAAAGGCGATGACGTCCATCTCTCCTTCGGCTGAAGCAATCTTCTGTCGTTCAATCACACTTTCCACGGCAGCAATTTGGTCCCGAATCAGGGCCGCCTTTTCAAACTCCAGGGTGTCTGCAGCCGCCGCCATCCTGTTGCGCAACTCGCGCACTATCATCTCCTGTTTTCCTTCAAGAAAAAGAATCACCTGGTCTATCACCTGTCGATATTCGTCTCGGCTGACAGCAGCGATGCAAGGCCCAAGGCAACGGTGGATGTGATAGTCCAGGCAGGGTCGCGGTCTACCGCCGTTAATCGGTTTCTTACAACTTCGGAAGGGGAACAGCCTTTTTAGCAAAGCTAAAGTCTGGCGCACCGACCTGGGACTGGCAAAGGGGCCGAAATACCTGGCACCATCCTTCTCCAAGCGCCGCGTGGTGTATACCCTCGGCCAATCCTCAGCAACGCTTATTTTCAGGTAAGGAAAGCTCTTATCATCTTTGAGGGCGACATTATAGCGCGGTCGATACTTCTTGATCAGATTACACTCAAGCAGGAGTGCCTCTTGCTCGGAGTCGGTGACGAAAAACTCAAAGTCGGCTACACGAGCCACCATCCGCCGCAGCTTCGGCGACAGGTTATGAGACGAGCTAAAGTAGGAAAGCACTCGATGGTACAGGCTGGCTGCCTTCCCTACATAGATTATGTTGCCTGCTTCGTCTTTCAGCAGATAGACGCCCGGACGCCTGGGCAGGGCTCTCAGTTGCGGCTCAAGGCTTTTTCCTTCCATACCTAACATAAATTCTACCATTTTGGCCATAACTGTGTTACAATAATTGCCGTCCAAAGGGGAAGTCACTCGTTCAAGGAGAGGTTATGAAACAGGAAATCGAGGTTTTCCTAGATTACCTGGCGACCGAAAAGCGATTCTCGCAGAATACAACTGCAGCCTACAGAAATGATCTCTTTCAACTGGTCGATTTTCTTCAGGAAAAAGGGGTGGACAACTGGCCTGAGGTCGATCGTCAGCTCATCCTGAGCTATCTTATCAACCTAAAACAGAGGGGCTATGCGTTGTCAACAGTGGCCCGCAAGACAGCCTCAGCCAAATCCCTGTTTAAGTTTCTGGTCAACAACGGCGTCAGAAAGGACGCGCCAACCGAGAACCTCGGCTCACCCAGGGTGAGGAAACTGCCACCACAACCCCTCTCGGTAGTGCAGGTTAGAGAGTTACTAAAGCAACCCGAAAAGCATTCCACTCCTGAAGCACAGCGAGACAAGGCCATGCTAGAACTCCTCTACGGAAGCGGCATGCAGATAAGTGAACTCATGTCGCTAAACCTGGAGGACGTGAGTGTGCAAGACGACTCCGTCTCCTATTGGGTCAAAGGGCCGAGAGAGAGAAACTGTACTATCAGCCGAGATTCAGTTCCTTCACTGAAGCGGTATTTGGAAGAGGCTCGCCCTCAGCTAGCACATCACAAAGAGGAAAAGGCACTATTCTTAAACAGGCTGGGAGAAAGGCTTACCAGGCAGGGATTCTGGCAAATCATGAAAGGCTACGCTAAGGAGGCGAAGCTGGGCAATTGGGTTACCTTGCGTGCCCTGCGCCATAGCTTTGCAGCCCATTCCGCGACTGCCAAGAGTTGACCTGCTCCGAGAAGCATAGTCTGTCTCAGCCTTTTGCCCCGGTGACCCTCCACGGCTCAAGCTGGCGGACAGCAACCGAAAGAAGTAGCCTAAGAAGACAAGATTACAGGAGGATACGAAGTGGCGCTCTTATATGAGAAACGAGGCAAGATCGCTTACATCACTATAGACCGCCCCCGAGCCTTGAACTCTCTCGACCCGACGACATTCCAGGAGATCAGCAATGCCCTGATGGACTTCAGAGATGACAATGATCGGTGGGTGGCCATTATCACCGGAAGCGGCAATAGAGCTTTTTGCGTTGGAGCGGATATTAAGGACATGTTGCCCGTGCTGGAGAACATTCGCAATGAATGGTGGCGTATGCCACCCACCATAATGCGTGGGTTGGAGCTGTGGAAACCTACTATTGCCGCTGTCAATGGGCACGCACTGGGCGGAGGACTTGAGCTAGCCCTGGCTTGCGACCTGAGGATTGCCTCGGAGAGCGCCACCTTCGGAGTGCCAGAGGTAACTCTGGGGATAATCCCGGGCTGGGGGGGGACGCAGAGGTTGGTGCGGGCTATCCCCCGAGCCAAAGCAGCCGAGATGCTCTTCTTCGGCGAGCGCATTGATGCCCAAGAAGCTTATCGAATCGGGCTGGTTAACAAGGTGGTCCCCCCTGAGCAACTTCTCCCTACGGCAGAGGAGTGGGCCAAGAAACTCTGTGAAATACCTCCTCTAGCCGTCAGGGCAGCAAAAGAGGCTATGACAAAAGGGATCGAAATGAACCTGGAAGATGGGTTGAGGCTGGAGACGAAGCTAATGGATTTCCTCTTTGCGACCCAGGACCACAAAGAGGCTAGGACGGCCTGGCTGGAGAAAAGGAAACCGGAACTCAAGGGGAAGTAGTGTTCCGCAAGCGGTCAGGCAAGCCGCGAAAACGTTAGAGAAAGGAGTGGCATGGAGATCAAGAAGGTAGGAGTAGTGGGCTGTGGTTTGATGGGGGGAGGCATTACCGAGGTCTGCGCCCGTGCAGGCTACCCTGTGGTGGTGATGGAGGTTAATCAACAGTTTTTGGATAACGGTATCTCGAAGATCCAGACATCCTTGGAAAGGGCGGTGAAAAAGGAAAAAATAACAGTGCAGGACAAAGACGCCACTTTGGCACGCATACATGGCACGCTCAAAATGGAGGACTTTAAGGACTGCGACCTGGTGATAGAGGCAGTCCTCGAAAATCTGGAGGAGAAGAAGAGGGTTTTCGCTGGCCTGGACAAGGTCTGCCCGCCGCATGCCTATCTGGCCAGTAACACTTCTTGCCTGTCCATCCTGGATATGGCCATGGCGACCAAGAGACCTAGCCAGGTATTGGGGCTGCACTTCTTCAGCCCTGTGCCAGTGATGAAGTTGGTCGAGATTGTGAAGACGCTGGTTACCCGGAACGAGGCCATCGAAATGGCCAGGACATTTTGCCAGTCCATAGGCAAGGAGACAGTCTTGTGTCAGGACACGCCCGGGTTTATCGCCAACCGCCTGAGCATGGTCTATCTCGTCTATGTTATCCGTTGTTACGAGCAAGGCCTGGCGACCAAGGAGGATATCGATAAGACCATGCGGCTGGGGTTGAACCACCCTATGGGACCTCTGGAGCTGGCGGATTTCATCGGGCTGGACACGGTATACTACATACTTAACGCTATGCATGACGAACTGAAGGACCCTCTGTTCGCCCCACCAACCCTGTTGAAGAAAATGGTCACCGCTGGACATCTGGGGCGCAAGACTGGGAAGGGGTTCTACGACTACAAGTAAAGTTCCCCTGTCACTGGACAGACTAAACGGCACGACGTGGAATGTACTACAAGCCTATTAGTGAAAGGGGGAGCGACATCCACCTGTAAACTCGACAGTTGTAGCCCTGCCAGCTCATGGCAGGGCTGCTTTGTTTAGTGGGTGTCAGGTGCCTCACCTGACACCCAGGATCCTGGACACTGCACAAACTACGTGTCAACTCATTTAAGAAGGTAACCGAACGGTGGCTTGTTGAATCATGAAAGATGTCACCATACGGGGTTCGGTGTGTCTATGGAGATTGGTTCCATGGGTAGTATTCTTAGCCTG
>JBGOXA010000206.1:0-3966 GCA_041478915.1 Dehalococcoidia bacterium | reverse complement strand
CAAGCTAGTGAAAGTAAGATTCCTTGGGGACTATGCCCAATTCTCCGCCGGGGCAGCAGCCCTAGCTCTTCGCACTAAGGCGGCAGTGCTTCCAGGGTGCATTGTGCGCTTGCCGGATAATACCTTCAAAGGGTTTATCGGCGAGAAAGTAGAATTTCGCTTCGGTGGTGACTTCCGCAGCAATATCCAGAGCTTTACTCAAAGCATTCTGGACTCTCTACAAGGATTCGTCAAACAATACCCGGACCAGTGGGGGATGCTGCGCAAGATATGGTGTGAGTGAGCCTTAGCATCGGCGGGGCATCCTTACTTTATCCAACAATTAGCCGAAATGCGTCTGCAGTATAGGTTGACTATGTGGCGGTGGGAATATAGAATACGAACCAGATACGGCCTCAGAAGGATGGGCTGTTTGGAGTAATAACGGAGTGCTGAAAGGCGGGATCCCGTTAGGCAAGTTCTTCGGCATATCCATCAGGCTACACTGGTCCTGGTTTCTTGTCTTCTTTCTGGTCACTTAGTCTCTAGCCGCCTATTATTTTCCTGACACCTATAGGGACTGGAGCAGGGCGACTTGCATAGTCACTGGACTGGCTACTAGCATACTCCTCTTCTCCTCGGTGCTGGCACATGAGCTAGCCCACAGCCTTGTGGCCAAGGCTGAAGGTATTCCAATTCAGTCCATAACCCTCTTTATTTTCGGAGGGGTAGCTCAGATAACCAAGGAGCCGGAGAGGCCTGGGACAGAGTTCCGAATGGCTTTGGCAGGGCCGGCGACCAGTCTGGTGATAGCAGGCATATTCTGGGCCATATATTTTGCCACGGTGGGTGTCAGCGAGCCGGTGATGGCTCTGGGTGAATGGCTTGGCGGGATCAACATAGCTCTGGCTATCTTTAACCTTATCCCTGGATTCCCTCTGGACGGAGGGTGTGTGCTGCGGTCAATTTTGTGGTGGCGTTCCGGTAATGTGCTCCAGGCTACCCGGATCGCCTCTTCCATTGGCAGAGGCATAGGCTATCTCTTTATCTTCGGTGGGATTGTCCTGATCTTCTTGGGTGAGTGGATCAATGGTTTGTGGATAGCTTTCATTGGTTGGTTCCTGCAAAACGCTGCCGTTCGCAGCTACCGTCATCTGGCTGTTGACGATATGCTGAAGGATCGCACTGCCAACGAGGTAATGCTGCGGGATTGTCCCGTGATACCGCCCGGACTTACTATAGAGCGCTTGGTGCAAGAGTATGTTCTACCCTCGGGTCATCGGTGTTTCCCCATGGTGGAGGGGTGGTCGTCTCCTCGGAGTGGTGACGATAAATGACGTAAAGGCAGTGCCGCGTGATCTCTGGCCTACCAAGACGGCCAGGGAAGTTGCGGTGCCCATGAGTAACCTGAAGTCAGTAAGGGCAAACGCAGATCTTTCCAGTGTGCTGCGATTTATGACGGCTGAAGATACTAACGAGTTACTCGTGGTGGAGGGCAATACGATCGTTGGCATAGTGTTCCGCGATCAATTGTTGTCCTTCATTAATACTCACACCAAGCTGGGTAGGTAAATCTTTCACTTCCATCGTCAGCCCGGTCTGCCATTGGCAGACAAATCTTGATAGCCGTTGACTATTCATAGTTCATACGGGCTGAAACTGGAAATTTGGTATTCTAATTCTCGTAAACACTGGCCCATTTGACCAAGCATCTGACCAACATTTGACTGTTTTCAAGACGAAGCGACACATTCCATCTTTTTGTCCAGCGCTGGTAGTACGTCAATGAATTAGTGCGAAGGTCTTCTCGAAAGTCTTGGTTTTACCTTTTATCCAAAATTGTGAGCCGGGCTGGGGTTGAACCCAACAAGATTCAACACAATGTCAAATCGTTCAGTCGGCTGTCAGAAGGGAATCCCTGTGGCAAGGGCAAAACTCAGTGGCTCGCAGATAGGGATTTGAGGTTGGCCTTGTGGCAAGCCTCGAATGCCCTCCGGATGGGCCCTACACTGGACTGCACCTATCGCTAGGAGCTTGGGTCACGAGTATTACAAAATCCACCGAGCCACGAGTTTGCGAGCCTGCCGACGGACCATCGAATGGAAGAGATCGCTTCTTCTGGCCTAAACGGCCTCGCAAACGAGCACTTTCAAAGGCGTTTTGCCCCTTACGAGCTCATGGCTGCCACCGGTTCTCTCCTTCTCAGGCTGACTACAAACCTCACTGCCTTCATTACATTATGCACAGTACAGGCAAACAGCCACTGGGCACGGGCAAATTGCTTCCCACGCATAGTGACTCCTCTAAAGCCAAGCCCATCTTTTATCTGCCCTATCACTTGCTCTGCTACCCATTTCCGCTTCCGATAGATGGCCTGTTTCTCAGGGTCCTTCAACCTAGCCCTCATCTCAGCTCTTATGAGCTGCTTCCTTTTGACCAGCAAGGTGCGCCGTTCTTCTCCAGGCTTGAGGCAATATGCCTTTAAGGGGCAGCCATTACAATCCGAACATACATAGCGTCGCAGCAGCGGCCGTCCCTTTGTCCCCTGCTTGCTCTCTCGAACCAGAAGCCTCCCCCCAGGACACCTCCAGGAATCGCTCCCTTTGATGTAGTCAAACCTCTCTAACGAGTATCTCTTTGCCTTTCCCCGAGTTGGCTCATCCTTGTCCTCCCGCTCTGAAGCTATGAGCAATTCAATCCCTTGCCCTTCCTGCTGTATGTTCTCTACACTGAAGTAGCCTCTGTCCGCCGTCATCTCAGTGATCTCTTCCTCGGCTTTGCCTAATTCTTGCCTTAGTTCTTGTACCTCCTGAACCATCCCAGGAAGGTGGCCCATCCTTCCCTTTGGGAAGGACCAAAGCTCGGTTGCTCAAGTCAGCGGCTACTATCACCCCATGCCCTTCGTCTATGCCCACCTGACCATTATACGCGTAGTCAAATTCACCCCGCTTCATCAGCATCATCCGGGCATCGCCATCGGCAAAGCTCCTCTGCTCCCTCTCCTCAATCCAAGGCATCTCCCTTTCCTCAAGCCCCTGCTCCTGCCTCTTCTCTAGCTCCAACTCCTCCCTCAGCCGACTTATCTTCTCCAGTCGCTCCTCCCGCCTCTGCAGTTCCTCGGGGAGATTGTAACCATTGTTGTTCTTGCCGAAGGCCTCGTCCTCCTCGGTGTCTACAGCCTCAGCCTGCTGCATCAGTTCCTCTATCTCCCTCTCGAGTCTCTTCTCTTCTTCCTTCATCCGGCCATAGCTCATCGCCTTGTGCTTAGAAGTATTGGCCTTGAGCTTGGTCCCATCCAAGGCGATGTGCCCCAGATTCACCATCCCCAACCGAGCACAGAGCAGGACCGTCTCCTTGAACAGCCTCTTTATCTCCCTGGTATTGCGCCTGCGGAATCTAGCCAGGGTGCGGTAGTCAGGCTTATGTCCCCCTGCCAGGTAGATGAAGCTCACGTCTCTGCGAGCCAATACCTCTATCCTGCGAGTGCTCACTATACGATTGGCCATCCCCCACATCAGCAGCCGAAGCAGCATCCTGGGGTGGTAAGGATGCTGCCCCATGCCATTGAAATCCGAGTCCAGACAGATTACATCTAAGTGCTCCGTGACCTCTCTGAATACGTGCACCTCATCGTCACACCCCAGGAAGTCGGCCAGCGAGGGAGGAAACAGATAACCAGCATCGATAACATATGGCTTGTACTCTATGTCCATCATTCTCAATTCCTATCTGCGCATCGCTTGCCTCAAGTATAATCCATATCTGCGCAGATAGGAATACTATCTGGCCCGACCCTCTCCTAACTTGTTTTACGCCCAGTCGTGACCCAAGCTCCTAGTGTAGTGTCCTCGTAATAACCATACAATATGTCAATGTCATTCCGTGCTTGACACGGAATCTACCGTACGTACCTTCTGGATTCCTGCTTTCGCAGGAATGACACGGGTAGCTTTATTGTTAAGTCTTTTCAGAGACACTACACTAGCT
>JBGOXA010000162.1:0-4784 GCA_041478915.1 Dehalococcoidia bacterium | reverse complement strand
CCCTTTTCACAAAAGTGGAAAGGCTCGTAGACTTCCGCATAATCGAGGTCCCTTCGCGGGTTGGTTATGCCATTCCTCTTATAAAGCTTTTCGCAAGCCACATCCTGACTGTAGGTTTCGCGGCCTGTAGGATCGCCAAAGGAGCTAGCACGGAAAGGCTCCTGGTGGACAGTGACGACATCGGCGATCCACACCGGTTTTTTAGTAATCCTCTTCGCCTCCTCCTCCACTGCGATGACCGCAGCAGTAGCCCCACAGGATTGAGGGCAAAAATCAAGGAGCCTGATAGGCCAGACCAGGTATCCGGACTTGAGCACCTCTTCCACGCTGCTCAAGCCGAGTTTCAAATGAGCATAAGGATTGCGGCACGCGCCCCGGTCTGCCTTCAGCCGAATCATAGCCGCATGTTCCTCCTTGGCCCCTGACTAACGCATGTAGATCTGTGCCTGCTGAGCAAACTCGGCGATGGCACCGGATGATGCGCCTCTACCCCATATAGGAGTGACAGTAGTAGCCAGAGCAGCCTGTGCACTCCCCGCATCATGTTTCTGAAAGCCGATAGTCAGGGCGGTGCGGAAAAGGCCCGAGGCGATGAAATTGAAGGCCTCTGCGAAAACCGCAGCCCCGGTGGTGCCCGCGGAGTCAAGTTTCATACCTGGTCTCATAAAAGCTCCGATTTCATCGGCCATGCCGTGATCCGGCAGATACACCCCTTCAAAGGTTTCCATATTGCCACAGAACACCGCCTCTATGTCCTTCACTCTCAACTGTGCATCGGCGATGGCGGCTCTGACTGCCTCACCCACCATCTCCCCCATGTTAACATCGGGACGCCTAGCCCGGTGGTGCGTCTGACCCACTCCTACTATAGCTACTCTATTACCCACGTCTCACCTCCAACTACCTGTTGCCTAGAATCATGACACATTGATGCTGTCCGCAGATACCGGTGACGTCATGCGCCAGGGCCACCTTGGCCCCGGGAACCTGTCTATCCCCCGCCTCACCACGCAACTGTAGAACTGCCTCAGCTACACGTGCCATTCCTGCTACGTGATTTGGGTTACCGGAAAGCATCCCACCAGAAGGGTTCACCGGAAGCTGTCCCCCCATCTGAGTTACCCCGGCATCGGTGAGTCTGCCCGCTTCTCCACGTCCACAGAAGCCAAGCCCCTCCATCCACAGGAGTTCCTGATAGGAATGTTCTTCACAGATCTCGGCCACATCCAAATCGCTCAACGGGTCGGTGATGCCGGCCATGCTATAGGCTCGCTTAGCAGCCGAAACCAGAGCGTCGCACTCGGCCAAATCCCTGTCTCCCAGGTAGTGCGTCTCATAGCAGTTTGACGCCCCCAGTATCCAGACTGGCTTAGCCATGAGTTTCCTGGCTTTCTCCTCTCGGGCCAGGATCATGGCACATGCACCATCCGAGACGGGCTTGGTGTCCAGAAGCCGGATAGGCGACGCCAACAACTTGGAACCGAGGACATCCTCCACCGTGATATCCATGGGCTCCTGGGCAAAGGGATTGTTCTTGGCGTTCCCGCAGTTCTTGACCGCTACCTTAGCGCACTGCTCGGCCGTTATGCCGTACTTGTACATGTAACGCTTGGCCTGCAAAGCAGCGGCAGTCAGAAAATTCATTCCCAGCAGCCTCATGAAAATAGCATCCATGGCAGCATTCTCCACGAGGCTCTTGTCAGCTTGAGACTCCTTCATATGGGAGACCACCAGGACAGTATCGTGGTGGCCAGACAGGATCTGGGCCATGGCACAGTAAACGGCATTGATACCATCCTCAGTTACCTTGTTCTCAACCCCTAGGTGCGCGCCGACATACGACATGATATTGGTATTTGACACCGTCCTGCCATCCCAGAAGTCCTCAGAGCAGGTGACCGCGGCATCAATACCCGTCCCATCGTCGGAGAAGGTCAGTCCCGTCTCCTGCAGCACCTGTTTTATCACCTCATACGCCAGTTCTCCCTCATTCACATCAGCTCTATTCGGGTGATATTTCGTCTGAGCTACAGCTACTATTCCCACTCTTTCAGCCACTTGTACCTCCTTATCTGTCCTTCGAATCTCACCAGACTTCAGTCTGACCGGATCCCTTAGCACAGCCTTCACGCTGGTAGACCACACCACGCATGGTCAAACGCAAATCGCACCAGCCATCATATCAACTGGGCCAGGCAGGCCAGTCGTTCTTTGCACTGAGCTTCCACTGTGGTGCACGGCGTTCGATCCAGGCCATGGGGCCTTCCACGGCGTCTGATAGTCCCATCAAGTGGTGATGCAGTTCTGTCTCCTTGCGAACGACATCGGCACGGGTGAGGGCCAGAGCGGCAGGAAGCACTCCAGAGGCGGGCAAGGCTCGGCTAGCGATTCCTATCTGTATAGCTTCGGTTCCACTGATTATGCGCCCTGTGAGCATGAGATATGCAGCGCGCTCCAGGCCGACGAGCCTCGGTAGCGTCCAGTGTGAATAAGCATCCGGCATCACTCCCCGGCGAACCTGAGCAACGCCATACTTGCCTTCGATAGCCGCGATTCGCATATCGCGCTGCAATGCCAGTGTCAGGCCGATTCCAGCCGGCATGACCGTTCATGGCTGCGATCACCGGCTTGCGGACTTCGAAGGCTGGTGGATTGGCGCCTGCTGCACTGAAGGTTTGTCGGTCCTGTTGGGCGAAGGTCTTTTCCCCCAAACTCATGTCCGCGCCAGCGCAGAAGGCCCTTCCAGCACCAGTGACCACAACAGCTCGGATCGCATCGTCGCCGTCACAGGTTCGGTAGGCGTCTCCCAGTTCCGCACCCATCTTCCCACTGTAGGCATTGAGGTGCTCAGGACGGTGGAGTTTAATAATCGCCACTCCATCGCCCACCTCAAAGCGAATGTCCTCGTAGCTTATCGCTTATTCCCCCTTTCTATATCCATGCCCGCTTTTCAGACTTCATATCCGCTCTACTCCAAATGCTGCCAGCGCGAATCATATGCTTATCAGCCATACAAAAACAAGGCTCTAAGACAGGAGCGCTCTTGTCTCCCGTAGCACCTCCTCAGCTTCAGCTATTATTCGATCGATAAGTTCCTGGCAAGTGGGTATGTCCTTAATACCGCCAACAGCCTGTCCGCCGAACACGACCCCCTGCTCCATGTCACCCTCAAATACGGCCTTCTCAAATCTTTCCATCTGGGCTGCCTGATGGGCAAGCTGGAAAGGGGAGACCCCCTCCTCAGACTTTCTCGTCCTGATGACGGTGCGCATGATCTGCCACCACGACAGGTTTAATGTCCGTTTTACCTCCAGGACACCACTCACCGTCTCTTTCAGTGGAAACCGCGATCTCTTCATCAATGCTTCACTTGCTTTTGTTCTGAGTACCTTGCCAGGCATTCCATCAAAGACATCACTCATCAGGATATCCTGCTCAGTGCTCTCCAGGAAAACCTGTTTGCAACGCTCGTGGACCTGGCTCTCCTGCGTGACCAGAAATCTTTGGCCCATGGATATACCATCAGCCCCTAGTACCAAAGCTGCTGCCAGTCCTCTTCCATTATAAAAACCTCCAGCCGCTACTAGAGGGACTTTTATTTCGCTGTCAATGAGAGGGATCAAAACCAGCGAGGTGATGTCACTGCCATGTGCCGCTGCCTCGTAGGTAGGAGCAGTGATAGCGTCAACTCCGAGTTGCTCCGCCCGGACTGCATGCCTGACCGTAGTTACGGTTCCCAAGACCTTGCCGCCGTATTCATGTACCTGATCAATAAACCAAGGTCTGCCTAGTGAATAGTTCAACACGGGAACCTTTTCCTCTACAGCCACCTGTACAAGTTCGCCAGCCCAAGGAGTTATCAGGCCTATGTTCACCCCGAAAGGCTTATCGGTTAGATTCCTAACCTCTTTGATGCTCTGCCTTGCTTCCTCAGGGGCATAGCGGGAAGTAGCCAGGACACCCAAACCACCCGCATTGCTGACGGCGGACACGAGCTTGGGTTCGGTAACCCAATTCATTCCCGCTAGCATAATGGGGTATTTTATTCCGAATAACTCCGTCATTCTTGTTTTCATGAATGTCATTCCTCCACTAAAATATTGGTAATCCACAGGCACATCTGGACACGAGACGTCCTTTCAGTGCCACTTTTCGCACCGATCTCATAAGCAGATGCTTCCAGCCTACCTTATTCTGGGCAACTGCAATCCCATCCAGGCAATAAGGTTCTTCTGGATCTCTGTGGTTCCCCCACCTATGGTAGAGCCAAGGTTGAGCTGGCACATATGCTCAAACTTACCCCGGGGTGGTGCCCACTTTGTCCCATATTTCAGCGTTCCGTAAAGTCCCATGATCTCCAGGCCTGTATTGGCCAAGCGCACTTGTAGCTCGGTAACAAAGTACTTTGAGGCTGCGGGCTCAGTAGCAACCGCCGGATTCTTGCTTTGCAACCAGGCTACGTAATAGGCCCATTGGCGCGCTGCTTCAATGGCAACTGCCAGGTCAGCCAGCTTGTTGCGAACAATCGGATTCTTCGCAAGCATTTGTCCATTTCGCTCGGTTTCCTGGCAAAACCGGATCAGGTCTTCCAGGTCACGCTTGAGCCCGGCAGCCCCGCTCGTTCCGGATCGTTCAAAGTCCACCCCGGCCATGGTAACGTACCAGCCCTGATTTACCTGACCAACTATATTCCTCTTTGGAATCCGGACGCTGTCAAAGAAAACCTCATTGTATACGTGGGCTCGGTTCATGAAGTGCAGAGGACGTACGGTGATTCCAGGCCT
>JBGOXA010000015.1:0-13297 GCA_041478915.1 Dehalococcoidia bacterium | reverse complement strand
GGGTGGAGTCCTTCCTAGGAAGGACTCCACCCACCCTACCATAGCACCTTAGATTTGGTGAGATAGTCCTGAGTAGTATACAGTCGGATAGAAACGGCTCACCGTTGGGGTTCGTTGTGGACGAAGCGCCTAAACAGCGTGGGGGTCACTCTTTCTTCAAAGGCCCCAGTTCTTTTATTGTCTTGGTGAAATCTGTAACAACCTGCCCAAATCTTACGCCTTCAGATGCCGAAATCCACTCTAATCTGAGCCTTTCCGGTTCGATCCCGAAATCCTGAAGCAGCTTCTTGGTCAGCTCGATCCTCCTCATCGCTTTGTAATTCCCCTCCATGTAGTGGCAATCGCCCGGATGGCATCCTCCAATGAACACTCCGTCCACGCCTTTGGAAAAAGCTTTTAAAATGAAGGTAGGATCGACCCTGCCGCTGCACATTACCCTTATCACCTTTATATTGGGCGGATATTGGATTCTAGAGGTGCCCGCAAGGTCCGCACCTGCATACGTACACCAGTTACAAGCAAAGCCAAGTATCAGAGGCTCAAAGTTATTTCCCTTCATTGGCACACCCTCTTTCCGGCGCTATGCCACCAAGGCTTCTATTTGAGACAAGATTTGCTCGTCTTTGAAGTGGTTCATGGAGATGGCCCCAGATGGGCAGGCAGCTCCACAAGTCCCGCAACCTTTACATAGCGCCGCAATGGCATTGGCCACCCTTTTGCCATTCTCGGTCTTTATCTCTGTAGCGCTATATGGGCAGACGGCGACGCAGATACCACACCCTCCGCAAATGTCCGCATTGACAGAGGAAGTTATGGCTTCAGGCTTTACATAGCCCATTCTCATGGGTATGGCTGCCTTCGCGGCACTGCCATAAGCCTGGGAGACAGCCTCGGCTATCTCCACCGGCCACTTGGCGGAGCCACAGATGAAGATGCCATCCGTGGCAAATTCCACCGGGCGTAGTTTGAGGTGCGCCTCGAGGAAGAAGCCTTCCTGACTTAGGGGGACCTTGAGCATCTTGGAGAGTCCCTCATTATCACTGCGGGGGATAAGGGGTGTGGTGAGTACCACTGTATCGCAAGGAAACTCCATTTCCTTCTTCCTCAGTTGGTGGTATACCTTTACCCCCTTAACATGGCCATCTCCGATAACCTCTGGTGGCCTTTCCAGGCTGTATCTGATGAATCTCACCCCTGCTTCCATGGCTTTCCGATAATAGTCTTCGAATTCTACCCCGTAAGTCATCAAGTCCCGGTGGAGGACCCAGACCTTTGCGGCTGGGTTTTTCTCTTTGAGCAGGACAGCGTTTTTGATTGCGGTCATGCAGCAGAACCTGCTGCAATAGGTTCTCTCTGGTACCCGGGCACCCACGCAGTTGATTATCACGATGTTCTTCGCATCAACTGTGCCTTTTTTCAGGCGCTCTTCCAGCTCCAGTTGGGTCAGGACACCAGCCATCTTTCCGTAACCGTATTGGCCTACCGGTTTGAATTCCTCAGCCCCGATGGCAACTATGATGGTCCCGACATTAAGCTTGTGTTCCTTCCCACTCTGGTCCAGGGTGACATTGAAATTGCCTATAAACCCTAATACCTCTTTAAGCTTTGTAGACAGATAGACTTTGATCCGGTTATGGTTCTTTACCTGCTTTACTATGGGGGCGATTAGCTCCTTCGCCTCGATATTGGAGGTGAATAGCTTGTGGAGGCCTGACAACATGCCGCCAAGCTCTGCCTCCTTTTCCACCAGATGAACATCGAAACCTTGATTGGCCAGATTCAAGGCTGCGCCCATTCCAGCTATACCGCCACCAATCACCAGGGATGATGGGATTACCTTGCTCTCTATCTCCTCCAGTGGCTCAAGTAATCGCGCCTTTGCTACTCCCATTCTGATAAGGGTCTTGGCTTTTTCGGTAGCCTCCTTTGGGAGGGTCATATGTACCCAGGAACACTGGTCTCTTATGTTTACAAACTCAAACAGATACTTGTTGAGGCCTGCTTCTTCGCAAGCAGACCTAAACAGTGGCTCATGGGTCCTGGGTGTGCAGGAGGCTACTATAACCCGGTTCAGATTGAGTTCCTGTATTTTCTTCTTGATTGACGAGATCCCTTCTTCGGAGCAGGTGTACAGGTTATGCTCAGCATGCACTACATTCGGCAGTTGCTTAACATACTCCGTTACCTGGGGAACATCTACATATCCCCCGATATTTCTGCCACAGTGACACACGAAAACGCCAATGCGGGCATCAGACATGCTTAGACACCTCCTGCTATGAGCTCAGCCGCCCTAGCCGCTGTCCCTGAGGCTTGAGCTACTGAGTCAGGGATATCCCGTGGGCTGTGAACATAGCCACAGGCAAGGACCCCAGGTTTAGTGGTATCCAATGGACGCCACAGCTTATCTGGAATCTCTACGAAGCTATGTTCGTTCAGTTCTACGCCCAATATGCCTGCCAACTCCCTGATGCCACGGGATGGAATCAACGCCTGGCAGAGAATCACCATCTGTGTCTCAAATGTTTTCGTCTCCCCGGTAATGGTATCCTCATACCAGATAATGGGGTTGCCATTTGAAGCGGCATCAATCTTCCCCGGGCGGGCTCTGATATATGTCACGTTGTACTCTTTATTAGCTCTATCCACGTATTCCTGGAATCGCTTGCCTACTGCCCTCAAATCCATGTAGAAGATGGTGGACCTTGTCCCCGGGTGATGTTCGTATGCTAGTATTGCCTCCTTGGTAGCGTGCATACAGCATACGCTGGAGCAATAGGGATTGTTCTTGAAATCGCGAGAGCCGACACACTGAATAAAGGCGATATTGGTAGGAATCTTGCCATCCGTCGCGCGCTTGAGTTCCCCAGCAGTAGGGCCAGAGGCTGACGTCAATCTCTCATATTCCATGGCCGTGATTACGTTTGGTATCTTTCCATACCCGTATTCAGTCATCCCTGAAACATCGTAGAGGTCCAGGCCAATAGCCAGAACAATAGCGCCCACATTTAGGTCGAGGTATTGTTTTTTCATCTCGTGATTTATAGCCTTAGCCTGGCAGACCTTTTCACACTCCCGACACCACGAGCAGATACCACAATTCAAGCACCTCTTTGCCTCCGCAATCGCCATCTCCTGAATGAGACCGAGATTCACCTCATTGAAACCGTGTGCCCTTTTCTCCAGGGCAATGGTGGGCATTACCACTCGGTTTACCTTCTCCACATCCTTTGTGTCTATATCCTCGATTTTCACAGTGGGAAGTGGCTCTTCTTCAGCCGGGAGGCTCACCCCACGCAAGTAACAGTCGATAGAGACAGCGGCCCTCTTTCCCGCGGCTATGGCCTCAACTGCCGTAGCCGGTCCGCTTACAACGTCTCCACCGGCAAACACTCCTGGTACGTTGGTAGCCAGGCTGACAGGATCAATCTCGAAGGTTCCTCTACGTGATACCTGGAATTTACTCTTCTTAGGCAGGAAGGCAAGATCAGAGGTCTGGCCGATGGCGGGGATGATCATATCTGCGTCGATCACGAATTCCGATCCCTTAATGGGTACGTGGCGTCTCCTGCCACTGGCATCAGGCTCTCCCAATTCCATCCGAATGCATTCCATACCTGCTACCTTCCCGTTCTTGTCCAGGATTCTAACGGGGGCAGCCAGATAATGGATCTTAATGCCTTCATGCTCGGCTTCTTCGATCTCTTCCTCGCTTGCCGGCATCTCCTCTCTTGATCTGCGATAGACGATGAATACTTCTTTTGCGCCAAGTCGGAGCGCTGTTCTGGCGGCATCGATAGCTACATTTCCACCGCCAACTATGGCCACCTGCTTCCCTACCTTTACCTCTTTCCCCAGGTTGACATCCCTCAGGAAGGAGATACCATGATAGACGCCCTGTAGTTCTTCGCCAGGAACGTCCAATTTCATACTGGCTTGAGCTCCCACGCCAACGAAGATCGCTTTATAACCCTGCTTCCAAAGGCCGTCTATGGTTAAGCCGTCTTTGCCTACAGGGCTATTCAACTTTATCTCAACGCCGAGTTTCTGAATACCCTCGATTTCCGTTTGCAGCGCCTTCTTGGGCAGGCGATATTCCGGAATACCCCAGGCCAGCATCCCGCCCGGGGCAGGCATGGCCTCGAAGACGGTCACCCCGTAGCCCATCTTGACCAAGTCAGAAGCCGCAGTTAAGCCTGCCGGACCGGAACCAATAACAGCAACCTTCTCCTCTTTAGTTCGAGGTACAGGAGTTATCTCTTCCGTGCCCACGCTCACTTCATAGTCTGCCACGAAGCGCTTCAGAGCGGCGATAGCGATGGGTTGATCTACCTTCGCGCGGTTGCACTCCGTTTCACAAGGGTGGGTACACACCCTGCCACAAACTGCTGGCAGGGGGTTCCTCCGCCTGACGAGTTCAAGCGCCTCTTTGAACTTGCCCTGGGAGATTAGGGCAACGTAGCCCTGGGCATCCACCCCCGCTGGACACGCTGCTCTGCAGGGAGGCGTGCCCCTCTTAGCGATGACATAGAGATTGGGGATCGCTTGGGCAAAGGGTTTATAGATAGCCTTTATTATACCCTTACCCTGCTCAAACTCGCTTTTCACTACCACTGGGCATTTCTCAGCACACTCACCGCAACCAGTGCACTTGGTCTCATCAATGTATCTTGACTTTCTCAGGACTTTGACCTCGAAATTGCCCAGTTTACCATTGACTTCGGCAACTTCCGAGTAGCTCAGCACCTTCACCTTTTTGTGTCTGTAGCATTCGATCATCTTAGGGGCAAGAATGCACATGGCGCAGTCATTGGTGGGAAAGGTCTTGTCCAGTTGAGCCATCCTCCCGCCAATACTGGGTGATTTCTCCACCAGGTACACCTGAAAGCCCATGTTGGCCAGATCGATGGAGGCCTGGATACCAGCTATGCCACCACCGACTATCAAGACCGACTCATTCACTGCTCTTACCTCCTAAGGCCTGTGCCACCAAATTCACTAAGTTCATTACCTCAATTTCGACATCTGGACCCTTTACCTCTCCCTTGTTTACCATGGCGCATCTAAAGTGAATTTGGCATTTGGGGCAGCAAGTTATGATGGACTCCGCGCCGGTAGCTTTCGCCTCAAGCAATCGCTCAACCCTTATCTGTTTTGAGCATGAGTCACAGTTAGTAAAAGCGCTGGTGCCGCAGCAAAGGGATTCTGCCCTGTTCTCTTTCATTTCGACCAATTCTATACCTGGGATAGACTCGATCACTTTCCTCGGCGGCTCATAGATTCCCAGGTGTCTTCCCAGTCTGCAGGGGTCATGGTAAGTCAGCTTCTTTTTGACCTCGGTGAAACTCACCTCGCCTTTCTCTATCTTCTCAGATAAGAATTCACTGATGTGTTGCAGCTCGCAATCTATATTGACGTAATTTGGATAATCCTTCTTGAATGTCCTGTAACACTCGGCACAGGAAAAGATTATCTTCTTCACACCAGCCTCTTTTATTGCGGCGGCATTAAGTTGAGCCAGTCTCTTGAAGGTCTCTATGTCCCCAGTCCAGAGCATATCGTGACCACAGCACCTCTCATCTGGAAGCACCCTGGGCGTTATCCCCAGGGAATTGAGGATTTTCAGGCTGTCTTTTGCGATGTCCAAGCTCTTGACCCCAGTATCTTCGAAAATGGGCTCAAAGTAAGGGGCGCAACCCACAAAATACAGAACATCGCTTTGGTCTGAGGTGCGGTGTCCATTGGATAGCCACTCCAATCTCCGCTGCTTGATGGCAGGATTTGCCATGAGTCGCATCAGAGACTGTAGAACGCCGGAATGCGCGCAGTCCCCGTGTTGTCCATTGTTCGATGCCAGGGCTCTCAATTTCTGCATGAAGAGGGGATAATCGACATCGGAGGGGCACTTCGGAAGGCACGCGTAGCACGTTAAGCAGGAAAAAAGCTGCCGATTACAAACCAGGTCGTCTTCAAGACCCAGCAACGCATTTTCGACCATGACCCGGGGAGAGTAAGCTGGATTATACCTGGAGACTGGACATAAACCAGAACACTTGCCACACTCCAGACAATAGTAGGCCTTGGTTTCTTTGACAGTGTCCTCTAAGGTCAAGCCATGACCTCCTTTCTCAAAGGCGAAGGCCCTAGTTGTTTTAATTGACCCACAAGCTCTTTGATTGTCTCAGCGAATTTACCTCCCTCAGCAGTTGAGATCCACTCCAGCCTCAGCCGCTCATCCTCCAACCCGAGTATGTGTATCAACTTTTTTAGTTTCCCTATCCTCTCCTCTGCCTTGACATTCCCCGAAATATAATGGCAGTCCCCGATATGGCAGCCAGCAATCAAAACCCCATCAAACCCTTTCTCAAAGGCCTTGAGGACGTATATCGGGTCCACCATCCCGCTACACATCACCCTTATCAGGAGCACGTTGGGAGGATAGCTGACGCGTGATGTCCCAGCCAGATCAGCCGCTGCATAGGAGCACCAGTTGCAGGTAAAAGCCACAATCTGAGGTTCGAATTCAGCCATTACTTTACACCTCTATCAAAGCCTCAACCTCGGCTAGTATTTGGTCCCGAGTAAAGTGCTTGATTGAAATAGCCCCCGTGGGGCAGGTAACAGCACAAGTCCCACAACCCTTGCATAGAGCCTCATTTATAGTCGACACTGGCAGCGGCCTTTCATTTTTCGAAACCTTAGGGGCGTGGAATTCGCATAGCTCTTCACACCGTCCACAGCCCTGGCATAGGGCCTCGACCACCGTGGCTACGGCTGCTTCAAGGATAACCTTCCCTCTGCTTATCACAGCCAGGGCTCTAGCTGCTGCTGCTGAGGCCTGGGCTACAGTATCAGGAATATCCTTGGGGCCCTGGCAACAGCCAGCAATAAAGACGCCATCCGTGGGGGTGGCCACTGGATCAAGCTTGATATGCCGCTCCAGGAAGAAGCCATCTGCCCTGCGACCAATGTTGAACATTCTGGCAACCTGCTCTGCATCTGCACGTGCCTCCAGGGCTACGCACAGGACAACCATATCTACTGGGACCCGTATCAGGCTCGCCAGCAAGGTATCCTCACACTGGACGATCAGTTTTCCCTTCTCCTCCTCGCTTATGGCGCGGTCGGTAACCTTAGCCACCTTTCCTCTTATGAAATTGACCCCCTCCTCGGAAAGACGCTTGTAGAACTCCTCATAGCCCTCTCCGAAGCAACGCATATCAATGTACATTTGATAGACATCAGCATCATGTATTTTCTCCCTTATCAGATGGGAGAACTTAAGGCCGTACATGCAGCACACTCTGGAGCAATATTCATGGTAGTTCTTGTCACGGCTACCAACACAGTGTATGATGGCCACGCTTTTTGGCTCTCGCCCATCTTTAAGCCGAATCACGCCACCTGTTGGTCCGGTGGCGCTGGACATCCTCTCAAACTCAAGACCGGTAATAACGTTGTCATATCTTCCATAGCCGTATTGAGTGATGGCACTGGGGTTAAAGACATCATAGCCTGTAGTCAGAATAATCGAGCCAACCCCTACCTCGACTATTTGGTCAACTTGTTCAAAATTGATGGCCTTGATTTCACAGAACTTCACACAGGCGCGACAGGTGCCTTTCAGGAAATAAACGCAGTGCTCCTTATCGATCACAGGGATATTGGGCACGGCTTGAGGGAACGGGGTATAGATGGCTTTTCTCTTGCCCAAGCCAGCATTATACTCGCTGTCTGCCTTCCAAGGACATTTCTCCTGGCACAGGCCACAGCCGGTGCACTTGTCCTCATCCACATAGCGCGCCTTTTTTCTGATCTTGACCTTGAAGTTGCCTACAAAGCCAGAGACCTCCTCCACCTCACTGTAGGCCATGAGTTCGATATAGGGGTGGGAGCCCACCAAGGCCATCTTTGGAGTCAGGATGCATTGAGAACAGTCAAGGGTGGGGAAGGTCTTATCCAGTTGAATCATATGCCCACCGATTGAGGGATCCCTCTCCACCAGATAGACCTTGTGCTCAGAATCGGCGACCTCCAGAGCAGCCTGGATGCCAGCAATGCCACCACCCACAACGAGGGTATTGGGGTTGACCGGGGCCTCCTTGACTTCCAGTGGCTCGTGGTAGAAAACCCTCCGCACCGCAGCGCGGATCAAGGCCTCAGCTTTCTTGGTAGCCAACTCTCTATCACTGTGAACCCAGCTACAATGTTCCCGAATATTGGCCATCTCGAACAGGTAAGGGTTCAAGCCAGCCTGTTGACATACATTTCGGAAGGTGCGCTCGTGCATGCGCGGCGAGCATGCGGCAACGACGACCCGATTAAGTCCTAGTTCTTTAATGTCCTTCTTGATAATCTCCTGACCGGGATCGGAGCACATAAACTTATATTCACGGGCGACTGCTACGGAATCCCAACCCTTAGCCACCTCAGCCAGGTGTTCCACACCGACCGTGTTGGCAATATTTATTCCACAGTGGCAGATGTATACACCAGTTTTTGTCTCCATTTCACCCCCCAAGCGTGCTAAATCGCCTGTTGAACCAATTCTGAAATATCCTTGATTTCGATAGCGTCGCTCTTGTTCATTGATGCCACGCTATCCTTAAACATGGTGCAGCAATAGGGGCAAGCAACTGCCAGCACCTCCGCCCCCAAATCAAGAGCTTGCTCTAACCTCAAGTCGGCGAATCTCTCCCCCTTCTTGGTTTCCATCCAAAGCCTCCCTGACCCGCCACCACAGCAGATGCTATCTTCATGGTGATCTGGAAGCTCAACCAACTCCAAACCGGGGATACTCCCCAGAACCTTTCTCGGCTCCTCATAGATTCCATTGTGACGCCCTAGATAGCACGGATCGTGATAAGCCACCTTTTTCTTGAATTCTTTACTGGGCTTTATCTTGCCCTCGTCAATTAGTTGGGCCAAATATTGTGTATAGTGAATAACGTTGAAATTGCCACCAAACCCTGGATACTCATTCTTGAAGGTGTGATAGCAGTGGGGCGAAGAGACGAGTATGTTCTTTACGCCATTTTCACGAAAGGCGGCAATGTTTTTTTCAGCTAGACTCTGAAATAAGCTCTCGTTTCCTGCCTTGCGAACTGCCTCCCCGCAGCAGCTTTCTTTAGTGCCGAGGATACCAAAATCAACCCCTGCTTTCTTGAGGATGCCCACTGTCGCCTGAGCTAACCCTCTGATATTGGCATCGTAACAAGGAACACAGCAGGAGAAATAAAGCAGGTCGCTGTTCTCAGTAAAGGTCTTTACGTCCAGGCTTTTTGCCCAATCTGCCCGCTTCTCCGGTGCTTCTCCCAGTGGGTTGCCTGTGCCGGAAATATTTTTCACCGTGATCCGTAGCGGATCGGGAACCTTGGCCATACCTAATCCCACTATTGATCGGCGCAAGGCTCTCATAATATCTATTATCTCCACGCCGCGAGGACACCGCTTCACACAAGCGCCACAGGTAACACAAAGCCACAGGTCCTCATCTTCGAAATCGACCAAACCCAGTTGTGTCTGATGGATCATCCTGCGGACGATGAAACTCCTCACCAAGTTCCAGGGACAGGTACCGCTACAAAGGCCACATTGATAACATAACTTGAAGGGGTCACCCCCCGCCTCTACTACGACATCTATTGCGTCTTTAAACGGGGTCACTGCTCCCACAGCGGCTATTCCTCCTTCCGCTTCTATTTCCTCAATTAGCCTTATCTGAGAACTTCGGAACTAGGCCCTCGCACCTGACTACGACCAAAGCTAACCTAGTCCCAGCCTGGCATAAAAAAGCAATAATTGTAGTCAATTATTGCTTTCTCTAGCTATTCTCTTTCTAAGCATCCTTTGTCCGCTATGCCCCAGGATCAAGTTTCGCGGTGATTTCACCAGCGAACTTCTTCTATAAGATACTCTGTCAACCCTCGCCCATTTTTCCAGCGTCTGCTATTAGGTTACCACTCTGCCAGCGAAATGTCAAAGCTAAAAATGGCTCTATGCCGAGTTTCGCGGGAAGCTCTTATCTCCTAATTGTCAACTTTTGGGAGGCAGCATCCCAGGCGCACTTCCTAATATAGCTGCGGTGGCACAAGTTATGGCTGAGCTGGTATCGAGCCTGACCCAGGAAGTGGCCACCTACCCCTGGACTGCCGCACTGGCGAAGGCGCTTGATCCGGTAGCCCTCAGTGAGAGTCGAGAGGTCGGTTAGTTTTCTTGACGAAGCAGCCCCCCTTTGACCAAGCGCGGATTGTCGGCTAAAATAGATATGACTTTGCGGGAGTAACTCAGTTGGTAGAGTCCCTGCCTTCCAAGCAGGTGGTCGCGGGTTCGAGTCCCGTCTCCCGCTCCACATTTTGTAGCTAAATCGGTGGTTTTAGGGATAGTCTGACCTACCTGATTGATATTCTGCTTAACACTTTGCTTAACTTTTCGTGCGTAGTTAGCTTTGGTATTTTGCTTAACTCTTGCCATTGCTCTGTCCCCTTCTCTCATCTATTAGCTAAGGGCTTCAGCCCTTTTGCTCCCTTTTAATCTTCTCCTGTATCGCTTCTTCCAGCCACTGCCCCAGGGTCTTCTTGGCCGTGACAGCGTGAAGTTCCACAAGGCGCTGCTGGGGTGAGAAGGAAGAAGTTTAACCGGCCTCGAGCTCAGCGGCCAGGGTTCAGTGCTCGGATTGGAAATCGGCGGCATCTCCAGTCCGCTCCAGCGAGTAGTTAGGCTTTGGCGCCAAATATGACAATATGCCTATCGCTCACTATCTTTACCGAGAGTTCAGAAAGCCCAACAATAGATAGTTGCTGTTCGACTTCTTCCGGCTCAAAAGCTGCCAGCAATGAATGGTAGAAGTCTTTTTTCAGAACATCAGGCTCGTTGCCTGAGTATTGGTTGACGAGTCGCATAGCTTCTTCCTTGCTGTCAGGTCGAAAGAGATCATATACGAATATCTTGCAACCAGAATGGGCATGATCAACAGTGGTGTTCCAAAGAATTCCTGGATCAGGTAAATGGTGAAGAAAACTTGTACTTATTATTAGCTCATATGGTAATCGAGGAATCTCTGTCTTTGGAATAAGACCTTCTATGAAAGTAATATTCTTCCCGATTTCCTTTTCTCGTTCCTTACGTCTGTTGGCAAGCTCGATCATGGCAGCAGATCCATCGATCGCAGTAATCCTTGCCTCTGGAAATCGGCGGCCCAATCTGAGTGTTATGTCACCAGGCCCACATCCTAAATCAAGGATTTGGCCGTTGATTTCGGGCTGGTGAAACTCGGCATTTAACAATTCAATAACCCGACTATGAGGCTTTTCAAAATCAGCGTTGGCATATGCCTCTGCCTGTTGTATATCATTCATCAACTCTGACTCGAGGACCCTTTTCATTAACCTGCCCCCAATATTACATGCCGTCACTAATTGTACCATCCCACCTCAGCTTGGGCACAAGTGAGCTCTCTCCGCCACATACCAACACTACGGGATAAGGTGGTGTCTAATCTAGAGATGGTGGATCGTGAGGTCTGAGGACAGGCTCAAGCTCTATTCGGCCGTAGTGTAGAGTGATTTTGTCAAACTCTTATTGATTATCGGCGGGGCGGTACTGCCCAACCCGTGCCATTGCATCTGCTACACCGCCGTTCGGATCCCACGATTACTGATAGGAAGGTTTGGGATTCGCTCGCCTCACCAGTACCTTGGCAGTCTGGGCAAGTCGTTGCACTACTGTCGATTCTCAAGTAACCAGCCCCGTTGCATACATCGCATTTCTCTTTTGTTCCTAATGTGGTGCCCACCAGAATGTCTCCTGAACCACCACACCAGCCACAAGGTCTCTCAACTAGCCTACCCATATCCATTGCCTCTTGCTTCTGTCTAATCGAAGGCTATTGGTTCCTCACGGCATACCTTGAAATTATCGTCTTCAGGCATTAGATCCCGCTTACACATCTCGTATCTCCGCTTGCCTTTCTCCCACAGATCCTTTTCCTTCTTCGACTTCAATATCAAGGGTGGGACTTCCGTCGGCTTGCCCTTGTCATCCACCGCTACCATAGATGAAGTAGGCGCTCAGGGCATGAACCTTATCTTCCTTGATCACGTCCTCACAGAAGACGTCAACCCGGACCTCCATGCTGGATCGGCCAACGAAGGTAAGGAACGCATTGATAGTCACCAGATTCCAGATCTTGATAGGGCGGTAGAAGTTGATCCCTTCTACCCGTGCGGTCACCAGATCGGTGTGTGCATGCCGTAGCGCTGCTGTACCCGCAGCCGTGTCCATTAGTTTCATAATCTCGCCACCGTGAGCAAAGCCAGCGCGACCCCCTGCTCAGGCAGGATGAGCTGTGACATGGTTATGGCGGAATGTTCAACGGTTCGCCCTTCCATTTTCACCTCCTTCTCATTCTCAGCCACAGTTGCTGAATCAGTGGGCAACTCGCTCCAGTCTGGTCCAGTGCCTCGCCCAGTCCCCGACAGACTAGGAACCCACGAAGCTGCATAGTGGGCTTTTGAATCCATTCTAACATAGGAACCTGTCTGTGCTCACACTTTGATATAGGAAATCTGGGTTAAGGCTCTGGAACATTTGCCAGCAGGTACCAGCAGAGAAGATATGGGCGAAGCCACCAGTGGCGTAACAGACAGGGGCTACAGTCCAGGTAGTGGAGGGCCAGATTCGCAACTATCCCTAGGACGGCGCTGAACCGTAACCCGTCGTTATGATAGCCGACCGCCATCAGTAGGTCAAGGATACCCGGATGTTCTACAGGCGCAGTTGCGGTAATAACAACGAAGGAAGCCCACCTCTTCAGACGGGCTTCATTTATACAGGGAGGTAACTTAGGTGAGATGCTTCAGACTGAACTATGACAGGTCTTTCTTGATCTCGTCGAATTGCTCTTTACTGATCTCTCCCCGGGCGTAGCGTCTCTTAGCTATGTCTAGTGCATCTTGTTCCCCCGTACTCTTTGACGCTGACGCACTATGCTTTACTAGCGTCATGACACCCCAGACAACCAGCCCAATAATTACCAGCAGAAGAACCAGCATGATAATTCCTCCTATATGCCACCCACCACATCCATGTATACCTTCATGATAGTGGTACCATGCCATTTGAAGACAGACTCCTCTCTGCACAGCTATCTGTAAGCTGTCTCATCAGTCGACCCTATTGTTGCTACCGTCCTATATGTATTCTACCACTTGAACAACAAAGATGTGGTGAAACATTGCTTCACAGCAAAATTATCTCGCGGAGTCTGCAGCTTCCATCTTGCACCAGTTCTTGGGCG
>JBGOXA010000221.1:0-3765 GCA_041478915.1 Dehalococcoidia bacterium | reverse complement strand
TCTGTCCCCCCTGGAATGTGAACTCCGTTGCCCAGCGAGCCGGAATCCTGGCGTTGCAGCAGGATGAATTCCTGGAGCGCAGTCGCGCCCTGGCGGCTAAAGGCAAAAACTACCTGGTGCAAGAGCTAACTCGCCTTGGCCTTCGCTGTCTTCCCTCGGAAGCGAACTTCTTCCTGGTTGAGGTGGGTAACGCCTCAGACTTCCGGCAGTGGTTGCTGAGAAAGAAGATCCTGGTTCGCGACTGCACCTCCTTTGGCCTGCCGCACCATATTCGCATCGCCTCAAGAGGTCTGAGAAAGTGCCAGCAATTAGTCTCTGCCATCAAGGAACTGCAAGGGGAAAAGTGAAATGCCTGCCAAGACATTGATGATCCAGGGCACGGCGTCGTCTGTAGGCAAGAGCGTTCTCGTAACTGCCCTATGTCGCATCTTCAAGCAAGATGGTTTTCGGGTGGCGCCTTTTAAGGCGCAGAATATGGCGCTCAATTCCTTCGTCACCAGGGATGGTGGGGAGATAGGGCGCGCTCAGGCGGTGCAGGCGGAGGCAGCCGGAATCGAGCCCAGCGTAGACATGAATCCGGTGCTCCTCAAACCGGAGGCGGATGCCAGGTCTCAGGTGGTCGTCCGGGGCAAGGTAGTAAAGACGATCGACGCCGATGCCTACTATGGCTATGCTCCGTCTCTACTGAAAACGGTGGAGGACTCACTAAAGCACCTCTGCTCCACTTACGATGTGGTGGTCATTGAGGGGGCGGGGAGTCCAGCAGAGATAAACCTGAAAGAGAGGGAAATAGCTAATATGCGCGTGGCGCGCCTGGCCCATGCCCCTGTTCTTCTGGTGGGGGACATCGACCGGGGGGGCGTATTTGCCTCGCTGGTGGGCACCCTTGAGCTTCTGGAAGAGGAAGAGCGTCGTTATATCAGGGGGATTATTATCAACAAGTTTCGCGGCGACTTGAGCCTTCTCCAACCGGGTATCGATCTTCTCCAAAGGCGCACCTCCAGGCCAGTCCTGGGCATAGTGCCCTACTTTCGAGACATCGCCATCGCCCAGGAGGACTCGGTCTACCTAGAAGAAAGGGCGAAACCCGCACCCACTTCTGACCTGGACATCGCTGTTATCTGCCTCCCTCATATCTCCAACTACGACGATTTCGACCCTCTAGAAGAGGAAGGTTGCCAGGTGCGCTACATAGCTTACCCTTCTGAGATGAGTAACCCAGACCTTATCATTCTGCCTGGTACCAAGGGCACTATCACTGACCTTCTCTACCTCTGGAGATCGGGGCTGGGCGAGGTTATCATTCAGCGAATGAGGGAAGGAACGCCAGTGATCGGCATTTGTGGCGGGTACCAGATGCTGGGTAGCAGCATTCACGACCCCAGCGGTGTGGAGTCGTCGGAAGGCGCGGTCCTGGGACTGGGGCTGTTGGACGTGGTGACCACCTTTGCTCCACAGAAGTCTACTACCCAAGTCCGGGGGCGGGTGGTGGCTAGCCGCGGGCTTCTTGAGGGAATGGCAGGGCTGGAGCTGGTGGGCTATGAGATACACATGGGACAGACCAAAGATAGTAACAAAGCTGGTGTGTTCCATATCTATGAAACGCCCGGAGGCAGGGCTGATTACTTGGACGGCGCTATCAATGCCCAGGGCACGGTGCTGGGAACCTACATGCACGGCTTGTTTCATAACCCCGCTTTCAGACAGACCATGCTCAATACCTTGCGGCGCCGCCGCGGACTACCTGAAAAGTGGGGCGGCCGGGACATAAAGAAAGAGCAGCATTACGACAAGCTGGCGGAACTGGTGCGCGGTAGCCTCGACATGTCTGCCATATACAAGATAGTCGAACAAGGAGTTGGAGACTAGGCGGTGGGTGTAAAGGCGATTGTGGAGAAGATTGAGAGAGAGCTTGTTTGGAAGGTAGGAACTCTACCAACTGAGTTACTCCCGCACTTATCCTCTCGTCATTCAGACAAACTGAAGTACGAAAAATCGCTGATATGCATCAAGGCTGTACCCTCTATGAACTCGTCCTTAGGTTTAACCTCAGGGTCAAAGCACTCTCCCTTTATGATCGGCACGTCAGGTTCGGTCAAATCATCTTTGACCTTAGCGAGCGTATCCTCGTATTTGGCAGCATTAGCAACCTCGAATTCATAGACCGCTTTTACCTTTAGTGTCTCCTCATTTTTTCTCTGTACAGACATCCCCAGGGCAACAAGGCGGTCATATAACTCCTCATTTCTTTCCACGCCGGTCACCACTCCGCCAGGTAACTGGTCAACGATTCTCCTAATGTAAGAGTCCTCGTACAGCGAGCGGCTGTCCTTCCTCTTGACTACGTCGATGCATTTGTCCACCAATTCCTCGCTCCCCACTATTACGCTCTTCTTATATAAAGCTACAGCTAACCGCTCCCCATCCTGTGTTTTTGTTAGCCTTTGAACCCCGAGATACGTACCTGGGGTGTACCCACTGTCCTTTAGTTGCTTCTCTACATCATCAGTAACGAAATCGCCACTGACAATTGTTACCACACCCAGACCAGGGACAGACGCCTGTACAAAAAGCTTCACTTCACCAATTCTTACGCCTGCGGTATCCCTCAGCCAACCACCCTCTTGTTTTTCCCACTCTTGCCAAATGCCGTCAACCTCCGCTTGCGTTCCTAACTGGCCAATATCCCAAAAGATGAAGCCGGTCGACTCTGTAGGCAACATCTTCACCTGATCTATCAGGCTCTTGGCCCCGCCTCCTAAAGGTACAGGTTCAGCACAAGCACTGAGCATGGCGACCAATACAACCACTAGAACGAGAAGCATTGGTTTCAGCATTTGACGCCCCCGAGTTGTTTGCCGGTTCCTTTCCTTGGTACGCTCCGCCAATTCCTTCAGTTTCGCACTCTTTCTGGTGAAAATCTTCCAACCTCTAAGCTGTATGAGTTCCTCTCTCTTGTTCTCATGCACCTCGATCTCCATTTGCATCACCCTATAGCTAGGTTCTGGGAGAACTATCTTATTCGGTTCAACGTCCGTCGTCAAGCCTTAGGAGGTTGTTTAATAATGTCATTCTGAGGAGTCCTTCGCAAGGGGAAGGACGAGTACGTTGATAAACCGTCTCCATTGCTGACTTGACAGGAGGCCTGTTTTTTGTTAAAGTACGGCGCACTCAGATAAGGTCAGTTGGCATCGCATAGATGGAATCATGCCGGTGTCACTGATCTTTATTCGTAAGTCTTGAAAAAGGAGGTACGTGTCATGTATTGCAGCAAATGTGGGGCACAGATTCCTGAAGATAGTACTTTCTGTAGCTCCTGTGGCACCCCAGTTTCTGGCCAGGTCGTTAAAGGCCAAGGGCCGCAGACCCTAGACATGCTATCGCAGCGTATTAAAACCGACCCCGCAGGAACTCTCATCGTTGTTGGCTCTCTGCTAGCCATCGTCGGCACGTTTCTAGCTTGGATAACTGGACGTTTCTCCACTCTGGGGGTTGAACTGTCTCAGGGAGCTGTCATTTGTACTGTGGCAGTGCTCTTCCTGGGAGTGTTGGTGCTTGCCCGGAGCGGAGCAGCTGGAAAGTGGAGCATAGTTATGCTTCTTCTCAGTGCCCTGGCGCTGGCCCTCATCTTTCAGTCGATCTATTTCCTCAAGCATAATGATCTGCCTATCGGTGCTGGGGTCTGGGTTGCCATGTCTGGTGTGCTTATCACCGCTGCTGGCAGCGCAGTGGAACAGTGCTGTCCTCTTAAGAAGTAACCTTATC
>JBGOXA010000233.1:0-3543 GCA_041478915.1 Dehalococcoidia bacterium | reverse complement strand
CCAAAAAACTCCCCCGGATGTACAGTGGCAAGGGGGATCCTTCTATCTTGCCGTTCCTTGTACAGGTGTATCTTCCCTGAACGAACGATGAACATTTCTTTCCCAGGGCTGTTTTCATTGAATACAACTTGATCTTTGGCGTAAGCCTGTATAAATCTGCCATAGGGAGCTTCAATCATCTTGACACCGCTTCTTCTGTCTGGTAGACGATTGCTTTGCACTGATAGCCACTGCAGTCATAAGGTGCTACCTCCCCGTTATTGCTCACCTTCCCATTCGTGCTGTGGCACGCCTTTATCGTTATGCTCTTGGCATGATCCAGGAGCATGGTTCGAATATGCTCGATCCTCCCAATGTCCAACTTGCTCGTGAATACCGTTGATTATACCACAATGTGGTATAATTGTCAACAATGGCCGCCACATTGTGGTATAATGATATGCAGCGAAGTTTCAATGGATAGCACCGAATTTTCTCAGATTCGTCGCCATCTGGGCAAAACCCAGGCGCAGATAGCTCGATTGCTGGGTGTCTCTACCAAAGCGATACAGAGCTTCGAACAAGGATGGAGAAACGTCCCGGCACACTCCGAACGGCAAATATTGTTTCTTCTGTATCTCAAGAGTCTCCCGGACGCAGGTTGCGAGCCCTGTTGGGACAAAAGGAGTTGCCCTTTGAAGGTGAGAAAAGAATGTCCTGCCTGGGAGTTCAAGGCTGGCAATCTTTGCTGGTTTATTAACGGTACCCTTTGCGAAGGGAAGGTTCAGCAGAATTGGCAGAAGAAGATGCAACTTTGTCGGCAATGCAAGGTCTTCATCTCGTTGATTCCCGCTTTCAATTGAGCCCAACTGTGGAACACTTCTCAAATATTCTCCTCATCTCTTAACCGTGCAACTCTATTCCATCAGACCGCCACCACCGTTAAGAAATATCGGTACGACCGCCTGTTTTGTAAGTGATGGGGTCATCTCATGCAGTCTACGGTATTCCCTTAGTGAGACTATATTGCACCACAACTGCATGCAATTGTCTACAGAAAAGCACCAGGAAAGTATGAAAAATCATAAAGATTTTATAAATAATTTTGGGGGGCGAGGGTAGGAAACCGAGTCGGCGTAGTAGCCCAATGAACGGTTTTCCAGAAATGGGTGGTTATCGGCCTTGAGTTTAATAGTCAAATTCTTAGAAAGCTGAAACATCTGCACCTGAGGCTCAATTTTACCCCAGCGAGCCAGAATTGTCGAATCCGCACTGCAGCCAGCAAGCTGAGCGGCTCAGCAAGCTGGGAATCTGCCCTGCAGCTTGAAGTGTTTGGCCTCCACAGCTAGGCAGTCTCAGATTCCCTCCACGCCACATGGCAAAGCTATTTGGTGACAGAGGACCTGCACTAACTATGACAGCAGGTATCCCCCATCCACCAGCAACAAGCTGCCGGTCATGTAGTCTGCAGCCGCGCTGGCTAAGAAGAGTACCACCTTGGCAATGTCGTCAGGTTCGCCAGCGTGGCCCAAAGGTGTGCGCTCCTTCGCCCTTTTGCCCACTTCCACAAGATCTACGCCTTTCGCCCTGAGGTCGCGCATCACCCCTTTACCACCTGGCGTCACAATGCCACCTGGGGCCACGGCATTGACCAGAATGCTATGAGGGGCGAGCTCCAGTGCCAGGGCCTTGGTGAGCATGATCACTCCGCCTTTGGATGCGACGTATGACGCTGCTGCGTTCCCACCTGGATTTATGCCATCTTTCGAGGCTATGTTGATGATCTTTCCCCCATGGCCAGCTCTGATCATCTCCGCAGCCGCTGCCTGAGAGCAAAAGAAGACCCCTTTGAGATTGACATCATGCGTTTTGTCCCACATCTCTTCGGTGATTTCCATCACAGGCGACCAGGGGTAAACGCCCGCATTGTTGATCAGTATGTCAAGACTGCCCAGGACCTCCACAGCAGTTTGAGCTATCTTCCTGGCGTCGGCAGCCGAACTGACATCGGCCTGAATAGCCCAGGCTTTGCCTCCTGTGGCCTTGATCTGCTCTACGGTCTGGTTGGCTGTCTCCATGACGATATCGGTGATCATAACGCTAGCGCCAGCCTCAGCCAGCCTGAAGGCAATGGCTTGCCCGATGCCCATGGCACCACCGGTCACCACAGCGCCCCTCCCCTTCAGGTCAAAAAGTTCGACTATTGTCTGTCTGCCCATATTTCACCTTTCCTTTCTTGCGCTATTGGCTTTCCTACGCCCGTAGAATATGGGAAGTCCAATAGACTGTCAACCCAGAGGTCTCCCGTTTTCAGCAACACCAGGCACAAGACTCCTGCAAGAGTCGCAGCACATCAAAGCGACGCGCAATTACCAACACGAAGTTGTTGATGCGATATTGAGACATTGACGGATCGGAAGGCAAGCGAATAGAATGAGGGAGCACAGCAGCATATCTCCGCCTCTGTGGGGGTGAGCGCAAAACGCTTACCGGCCGCTTACGAGCTGAGGGATTCGAAGGGAGGTTATTATCATGCCTGAATCAAGGGGTACAAAAACGGGGGAAAGGCTTCGCACTCCGGAGGAAATCGAGGCTATCAGGAAGCTGAAAGCCAGGTATTTCCGCCTTCTTGACACGAAGCTTTGGGACGAAATGGTCGGCTGTTTTACCGCAGATGCAGTGCTGGCAGAACACGAGCGAAACATCCTCGTTGAAGGTGGAACGCCTATTGTGGAGTTTTTGAAGCAGGGGCTAGGCGCAGACCATGTCGTGACTGTTCATCACGGTCACAATGCCGAGATTGAACTAACCAGCAACACAACTGCTAAGGCCACATGGGCACTAAACGACTACTTGTTCAATCGTCAGACCAGCAAAGGAACCAGGGGCTACGGCTACTATGAAGACGAGTATGTGAAGGAAAAGGGCAGCTGGAAGATAAAAAGAACCACAGTAAGACATGTGCACAAGGAGAAGTTCGCCAAGGAGGGCTAGCGGGTAGTTTGGTCTGTCAACCAAAGGCTCTGCTCTTTGAACCGTGTAGGGGCCATAGCAGTCAGGGAGGGGCATGGGGGGAGAGATTCCGATCAGATCCCAGATCACTGCTATACTGTGCCCCTGCAATATGAGATGTCGAACCCTGAGTGCCTGGTACCGGGCAAAGACGGAGAGGTAGTATCCCAGAAGGGCGCGGTAGTTGACAGGGAAGGGTTCGAAAGGATGAAAAGCGAATACTACCAGCTCAGGCGCTGGGATGTTGCCACAGGCCTTCAAACCAGAAGAACGCTCGAGGAGCTAGGCTGGAGGATATTGCGGCAGACTTGGAACGCAGAGGACTGCTCGTATAGCCAGTCGGCCACAACGGTGGGTTACGTCCTTCTTCAGGGCACTGTCGCAATAACAATATAACGGGATTACCCTTCAGTCTTGCGATAAAGTGAAGGCATGAGAAGGACGACGAACTTGGGCGATATCGCGCTGAACGTTACGCTAGAAAGTGCAAACCACCGCCGGCAGGTCTTGCCTTGAGAGTCTGATTACTGTCTATGCGAGAAATGCTATAAT
>JBGOXA010000152.1:0-5092 GCA_041478915.1 Dehalococcoidia bacterium | reverse complement strand
TGTCTCTGATTGAACAAATCGTCATTTCGTTTAATCCTGGCCACCTCACCAGCTACACCGGCGGCCATCACTACTATATAATTGTGCTGTTGGCGCGGTAGAGTACTGCCTCGAAAACCGCCGTGAGAAGGCCCTTTCAATGCTTGGCCGGCAGTCCTGCTTGCCAAAGAGTACGAAAATGACGACATAAATAGGGAGGTGGAAGATGGATAAGGTACTTGACGGCATAAGGGTTTTGGATTGGAGCGTATTCCAACAGGGTCCCGTCTCAACAATGCTCCTGGGTGATATGGGAGCAGATGTCATCAAGATTGAGGAACGCGTCGGTGGCGACATGGCCCGCGGCATGATGCGAATCGGTGGAGCAATCGCCACTACCCAGTACGGACAGCGAAATGTCTACTTTGAGATGGCCAACCGCAACAAGAGGAGCATTACGCTCGACCTGAGGAAGGAGAAAGGCAGCGAGATACTCTGCCAGCTCGTGGCCAAATCAGATGTCTTCGTCCACAACTTTCGAACCGATACAGTTCAGAAACTGGGGCTGGGCTACGCTACCCTGTCCAAGTACAACCCCCGCCTGATCTACGCCGGCTGCTCCGGTTGGGGGCCAAAGGGCCCCGACAGGGATGCCCCCGCTTTCGACTTTGCTGCCATGGCTAGGTCGGGGTTCCTGAACATGGTCACAGAGCCAGGGAGGCAACCCTGGTTTCCCCAGTCAGGCATCGCTGATCAGATGGGTGCTATCACCACAGCCTTGGGCGTGGTGTCGGCGCTTCTGACTAGGGAGCGAACTGGTGTAGGGCAGGAGGTCAGCACCTCTATACTCGGGGGCATTAGTTTCGTTCTCCACATGGGTCTCGGCTTCTCCACAATGGCTGGCATCAGTACACAGTGGATCAGGCGGGAAAAGACGGGAAATCCGCTCTATAACTACTATCTATGCAGTGACAAGAGGTGGATCGCCCTGGTCAACTTAACGCCTGACCCCCGCTGGCCAGCTTTATGCCGAGCCATGGGGCTTGAGCACCTGGAAAAGGACCCTCGCTTTGACAACATGGATCACAGGCAGGCAAACTGCGAGCAGCTTATCAATATCCTCGACGAGAAGTTCGCCATTAAGCCGAGCCACGAGTGGACAAAGATATTCAGAGAACATGATCTCATCTTCTCTGTGGTCAACACGATTGATGAATTCGGCAATGACCCCCAGCCCCTCGCCAATGGATACCTCATTGAGTACGATCACCCCATGTGGGGCAAGACCAGGATGCCGGGCTTCCCTATCGATTTCAACGAGACGCCCTGGTCTATAAGCCGTCCAGCGCCGGAGTTGGGTCAACACACCGAGGAGATCCTAATGGACATCCTCGGCTACACCTGGGAAGACATTGCCCTCCTCAAGGATGAGCAGGTGATCTAGGACAAACGGCAGTTGCAGTGTTGTTCTTCAATGGAAGTCGGACCAGTAGGCTTGAGGACTTAGTGATCCCGGTGTAGCAATGAAGCTGAATGCGGCCATCCGACTTGGGGGTGAAGATTGCGCGTAGCAGCAAATGTGAATCTAGCCTTGGAGCTGAGGCAAAATCAAACAGCTTCTAGGCCTGGAGGAGGTGACAGGTGACCACGATCGGATCAGACAGGCTGGAGAAGGATACAAAGATGATCCTGACAGGGGCATGCTACGACTGCGGCGGGCGATGCGTCATCAAGGTACACGTTAAGGATGGCGTTGCTGTGAGGGTGGAGACGGATAACGGCGAGGAGCCACAGCTACGGGCCTGCGCCCGCGGGCGTGCATTGCGCAGGCAGGTATACTCCCCTGAACGCCTTCGCTTCCCACAAAAGAGGGTGGGCCAGAGGGGTGAGGCCAAATTTGAGCGCGTGTCTTGGGATGAGGCGCTGGATGAAGTAGCCAGCGAGCTCATGCGCATCAAGCAGACCTACGGCCCCAAAGCTATCCTGGCTTTCACCCTTTCCGGTGGTGTGGGCACACTTCACAACGGCAACATGACTGTGCGTCAGCTTCTTAGCAGCTTTGGTGGCTACACCTCTGCCTGGGGCGATGATTCAGCAGAGGGCGCCGTTTTTGCTGCCAGAGCCACCTATGGCACGCTGACCAACGGCAACACCAGAGATGATCTGGTCAACTCGCAGCTTATCATCCTCTGGGGCTTGAACCCGGCCACCTCTATCTAAAGTACCAACACCAGTCTGTATTTAGTGCAAGCCAAGGAAGCTCGTGCTAGGGTCGTCCTCGTTGACCCCAGATACACCAATACCGCTGCACTTCTGGCCGACCAGTGGATCCCCATCAGGCCAGGAACGGACACTGCTGTGATGGCTGCCATGGCTTACGTTATGATCAGCGAAAACCTCCACGACCAGCGGTTCCTCGACAAGTACACTCTCGGGTTTGACAGGTTCAGGGACTATGTGACGGGGTTGGAGGATGGCATCACCAAGACGCCGGCCTGGGCTGAAGCCAAAAGCGGCGTGCCTGCCGACACTATAGTAGCGCTGGCGCGCCAGTACGCTGCCAGCAAGCCGGCGGCGCTTATTCCTGGATTTGCTCCGGGCCGGAGTGCCTTTGGGGAACAGTTCCACCGCATGGCATCGACTCTGGCCGCCATGACCGGCAACATTGGCATCTATGGCGGCGGTGCCGCCGGCTTTGAGCGGGCACCCATAGGGCCCATGGTTCCGCCCGGCTACTCCAAGCATTTTGAGGGCGGACCCTACGAGGAGCGCTTGAGACAACTGGACGTTCCTCGCCGTCTCCGTAAGCAACCCCACGCTTGCCACCTGTGGGACTTTATACTTAAGGGGACAGCCGGAGGCTACGCCACAGACTTGAAAATGGCCTATATCGCTTTCGCTAACCCCCTGAACCAGCTTCCAAACATCAAAAAAGGAATTGAAGCCCTGAAGAAGCTGGAGTTTATCGTCGTCCACGAGCAATTCATGACACCTACAGCCAGGTTCGCCGATATCCTGCTACCCGTCACCGCGGTTTGGGAGAGAAACGACTTCGCCCGCCCCTGGCTTGGGGGTCCCTATTTTCTCTACATGAACAAGGCGATCGAACCACTGGAGGATGTCAAGTCTGACCTTGAAATATGCCGCGAGCTGGCGGCAAGGTTGGGCATCCATAACCCGTTTTTGGAGATGTCGGAAGAGGAGGCGATACGCCAACTGGTGCAAGCCATGGAAGACGTGATGCCGGAGGTTATTGATTACCAGGAATTCAAACAGAAGGGAGTGCATAAGATAAAACGGCCCGGTCCTGTGCTCAGTTTCAAGAGGCAAATCGAGGATCCCGACAACAACCCCTTCCCAACGCTCTCCGGCAAGATCGAAATCTATTCTCAGCTTATCGCTGATCTGAATAACCCCAACATCCCACCAATCCCCAAGCATATCGACACCTGGGAGGGCCCGGAAGACCTGCTGGCCAAGAAATACCCCTTGCAGCTTATGACCGTCCATCAAAAGAACAGAGCACACTCCTGCTTTGACAATAATCCCTTGTTGAGGGAGCTAGAGCAGCAAAGCCTATGCATCAGCAGCAAGGACGCCAAATCTCGAGGCATCAAGGACAGGGAGGCGGTCAGGGTTTTCAATGACCGGGGGGAGACCATCGTTCGTGCCAGGGTGACTGAGTGCATCATGCCAGGAGTAGTCTCTCTGGCCGAAGGTGCCTGGTACAACCCTGATGACGAAGGGAGGGATCACGCAGGCAGTCCCAATATTCTAACTCGTGACAGCTATGCGCCTGGCGGTGCCTTCCCTTTCAATACCGCCTTGGTAGAGGTGGAGAAAGCATAATCCCTTGGTTGAGTCTGTGCCACAAGCAACCCTTTGAGATTGGTGCCACCACATAACTTGGCAGCAAGAGACTGTAATTTTTCATCATTAGCTAGTATCATAAACCTGGGAATCTGCACTCGGGGTGCGAATCTGCATATCAAGCTGATTTTCTTAGGTGCAGCCTGTAATGTAACCGGCTCCAGGTATGTGCTGGAAACTAGTAACGTCAGGCTTTTGGTTGACTGCGGGCTGTACCAAGAAAGGGAACTTAGGAGCCGGAACTGGGATCCGTTTCCCATTCCGCCCCATACGCTGGACGCAGTCCTTTTGACCCATGCCCATATAGATCACTGTGGTCTACTGCCCAAACTGGTTCGCGATGGTTTCCGGGGCAGGGTTTATTGTACTGAGGCCACCTCTGAGATCGCTCAAATCATACTTCTGGATTCCGCACACCTTCAGGAAGAAGATGCAGAGTTCAAAAGAAAGAGACACGAGCGAGAGAAAAGGAGGGGCCCTTTCCCAGAGATTCCGCTCTATACTGTTGATGATGCCAAGGCTTCATTTCCACTGTTTGAACCCGTGAGATATGGAGAAACCGTCCAGATCGGCGATGGAGTCGAGGCCACATTCCACGATGCTGGGCATGTTCTTGGCTCGTCTATGATAAGAGTTTCCTTAAGTGAAGGAGCAGAACAGAGGACGATTGTCTTCTCTGGGGATGTGGGTAGATGGGACAAGCCGATATTGCCAGACCCGAGCGTGTTCAACGAGGTAGATTATATTCTGGTTGAATCAACATATGGGGACAGACTGCACGAGGGCCCGCCGGACATAACTGATAGCCTCGCCACAATCGTGAATTCAACATGGAAAGCCGGTGGAAACATAATTGTGCCCAGCTTTGCTCTACAGCGAACTCAGGAAGTCCTCTACCGCTTGAATCAATTACTACTCGAAGACCGCATACCTCACTTGATGGTCTTTCTCGATAGCCCCATGGCGGTAAGCATCACAATGGTTTTCAGGCGTCACCCTGAATTGTTCGACCAAGAGACACTTCAACTAATACGTCAGAACAGATCGCCCTTTGAGTTCCCAGGCCTCAAAATGATTCAGACCATGGACGAGTCAAGAGCAATTGATCACATATCAGGGACGGTCATGGTGATAGCTGGTTCTGGAATGTGCACCGGAGGCAGGGTAAAGCATCACCTTGTGACAAACATCCCACGGCCCGAGAGCACCATACTCTTCGTGGGGTATCAGGCAATCGGCACAC
>JBGOXA010000288.1:0-2962 GCA_041478915.1 Dehalococcoidia bacterium | reverse complement strand
GGTGAAATTAGAGGAAGACCGAGCGGAAACCAGGCCAATTGCGGGCACCAGACCCAGAGGAAGAAACGACGAGGAGGATCAGATAACCATCGCCAACCTCCTGGCTGATCCCAAAGAGAGAGCAGAGCATACCATGCTAGTAGACCTGGGGAGAAACGATATCGGCAGGGTATCACGTTTCGGTAGCGTAAGGGTGCCGCTGCTTATGGGAATAGAGAAGTATTCCCATGTCATCCACATCGTCTCATCCGTTCAGGGGGAGCTGAGACCAGAGTGCAACGCCTTCGACCTGCTGAGAGCCTGCTTCCCGGCAGGCACCCTCAGTGGCGCGCCCAAGGTTCGCTCCATGGAAATAATCTGCGAGCTAGAAGGAACGGAAAGGGGGCCCTATGGTGGGGCAGTGGGCTACTTTGGTTTTGGCGGTAACATGGACACCTGTATCACCATCCGTACCATTGTCATGATTGGCGATACCGTCTATCTCCAGGGTGGGGCTGGCATCGTGGCCGATTCAGACCCCGAAAGGGAGTATGAGGAGACCTTGAGCAAGACTCAGGTTTTGCAGGATGCTGTCCGTCTTGCCGAAAGCTGGAAGGCGTAGACATCTAGCTAAGTTGTGGGATTAAGATGATCAGGGAAGCCATTGCCAAACTGATACAGAAGGAAGACCTCAGCTCCGCGGAAGCCGAGGCCGTAATGCAGGAGATCATGCTGGGGCAGGCTACCCCAAGCCAAATAGGTGCTTTTCTTATTGCACTGCGGATGAAGCGAGAGACAGTCGAGGAAATCGTTGGCTGCGCTAGAGCTATGCGCGCCAACGCCATCAAGGTAGTGACCAGGCAGAACCCGGTAGTGGACACCTGCGGCACAGGCGGTGACGGCGTCGGTACCTTCAACGTGTCCACCGTGGTGGCTTTCGTGATAGCTGGTGCGGGGGTAGCCGTGGCCAAGCATGGCAATCGCTCGGTATCCAGCCGCTGCGGTAGTGCCGACGTGCTGGAATCTCTTGGGGCCAGGATCGAGTTGGGGCCAGAGGAGACGGCCAGATGCCTCGACGAGATAGGCATCGGTTTCCTTTTTGCCCCTCGTCTGCATCCGGCAATGAAACATGCTGCCGTACCCCGGCGCGAGATAGGAGTAAGGACTGTCTTCAATTTGCTTGGGCCACTAACCAATCCAGCTTCAGCCTCGATTCAACTGCTGGGAGTATACGACCCCGCCTTGACTGAAACCCTGGCCCAAGTGCTCTGCCTTATGGGCACCCACCGCGCCCTGGTGGTTCACGGCGCCGATGGGCTGGACGAACTGTCAGTCACTGGCGTTAACAAGGTGACTCAACTGCACAGCGGCAAGATAAACACATACTACCTTGACCCTAAGGAGCTAGGCCTGCCCCGTGCCGAGCTAGCTTCGCTCAAAGGCGGCCTGCCTGAGGACAACGCCGCGATAATGAGAGCCTTGCTCCAGGGCGAAAGGGGGCCTAAGCGGGATACGGTGCTACTCAATGCTGCTGCCGGGCTTCTGGTCGCCGGCAAGGCCAGCGACTATAGGGAGGGCCTCAGCCTGGCAGCCGAATCGATTGACAGCGGCAAGGCGCTGGATAAACTGGAGCAATTCATTCGCTTGAGTAATACCGTTGGAAAAAGGAATGGTTCTTGACCAGATAATGGCTAGCGTCCGTCAGCGACTGGCCGAGAGGAAAGAACAGGTGCCCCTAGCCGAACTGGAACCTCTGGTGGGCAGTCATGGGCCCCCTCGAGATTTCAAAGGAGCACTGCAAGGTGAAAACATCAAGGTCATCGCTGAAGTCAAACGAGCTTCTCCTTCCAAAGGCTGGCTCTGCGCCGACCTCAACGTAGCCACCTTGGTGCGCAGCTATACCAGGGGGGGTGCCGCAGCGATCTCTGTCCTCACCGAGCCGACAGGGTTCAGGGGCAGCCTCGAAGATCTAGCAGAAGCACGCCAGGCGACGCACCTGCCGCTGCTGGCTAAGGGCTTTATCCTTGACCCTTACCAGGTATATGAGGCCCGAGCTTGCGGCGCTGACGCTGTCCTCCTAATCGCGGCCGCCCTTTCACCATCTGAGCTATCCCAGCTACTGAAGATAACCAGTGCCCTGGGAATGGCAGCCTTGGTGGAAGTGCACACGGAACCAGAGATCGAAAAGGCCCTTAAGGCGAGGGCAAACCTTATCGGCATCAATAATCGCAACCTGGCTGATCTTACTGTTGACCTGGGAACAACCTTAAGGCTTCGGCCCCTTATTCCGCCTGACGTTACCGTGGTTAGCGAAAGCGGTATCAGGTCCCATGCTGACGTGTGTGTTTTGCAAACAGTCGGGATCAACGCCGTACTGGTGGGTGAAACACTGGTTACCAGCCCCGATCCGGAGGCTAAGCTCAAAGAGTTAAGGGGGAGCGCTGCTAGACGAATCAAATGATAAAGGTTAAGGTTTGTGGCATAACCAATGCAGAGGATGCCCTGGCTGCTGTGGAGTTGGGTGCAGATGCCTTAGGCTTTGTTTTTGCCCCTAGCCCAAGACAAGTAACTCGGCAGCAGGTGGCAGACATCGTAGCTAAACTGCCTCCCTTCGTATGCAAAGTGGGCGTCTTTGCCGATAGTTCGCTGCAGGAGGTGGCGGAAACCTTACAATTTTGTGGCCTGGACCTGGCCCAATTGCACGGCTCCGAAACCCCAGGGTTTTGCCAGGCGCTTTTCCCTCGGGTGATCAAGGCCTTCAGAGTCAAGGACGAATCTGTACTGGACCTTTTGCCCCGGTACAAAGCAAGCGCCTATCTGCTGGACAGTTATCATGAGGCGTTCAAAGGCGGCACGGGGCAGAGCTTCAATTGGGAAATTGCCAGGAAGGCTAGACGATACGGGCGGATTGTACTTTCGGGAGGGCTAACCCCTGAGAATGTGCGTCAGGCCATCACAGAGGTTCAGCCTTTCGCCATCGACG
>JBGOXA010000195.1:0-4124 GCA_041478915.1 Dehalococcoidia bacterium | reverse complement strand
CGCTCAGACCCAGAAAAAGAACTGGCGGCCATCAAGACGTTGATCCGTCAGTCCATCGCTGCTGGGTTACTGAACATCGACATAGATGCCTCTACTCTGGTGGATTTGGAAAGGCCGACTCTTGATGAGCAGCAGGGAAATAACTACCGCGTCACTGCTGAGATGACTGAGTTTGTACGCAGCCTTGAGCCTGGGGGGGTAACCATTTCCGTCGGCGGAGAGATTGGCGAGGTGGGGAAGAGAAACTCCACGGTCGAGGAACTGAGGGCCTTTATGAGGGGATATCGCAGTCTGTTACCGCCGGGTGTCAAGGGCATTTCGAAAATCAGCGTCCAAACCGGCACAACGCACGGTGGGGTGGTCTTGCCTGACGGAACGATTGCCAGTGTTGAGCTTGACTTCAAGACTCTGGAGGATCTGTCCCGCGTAGCGCGGCAGGAATACGGCATGGGTGGTGCAGTGCAGCACGGGGCCTCCACTCTTCCGGAGGAGGCGTTCCATCACTTTCCCGAAGTTGGCACTGTGGAGGTTCACCTCGCTACCGGCTTTCAGAACATTATCTATGATAGCCCCTATTTCCCCAAGGAACTGCTGGACAAAATATACCGACATCTCTCGGAGAACTACGGCAATGAGAGGGGGAAAGAGGATTCTGAAGAGCAGTTCCTGTACAAGACCCGGAAGAAGGCCTTCGGTGATTTCAAGAAGGAGATGTGGAGTCTCCCTGAAGAGAACTACTCCGGACTAAGGGAGACTCTGGAAACCCGTTTTTCCCTGCTTTTTCACAAGTTGAATGTCACAGACACGGTGGACCTGGTCAACAGGTTTGTGGTTGGCCCGACTTAGTTCCAGCGATCAGGCGCAGGATGGCTACCCTCTATCGTATCGATACCGCGAAGGCAAAGCAATGGTCTTATGAGCTTGGACCTATCAGGCCACCAAGCGAAGGCCGTGACCGTTCCCTGCTTATCAGGGCAACGCGCAATTGCCCGTGGAACAGATGCCACTTCTGTCCTGTCTACAAGGCACAGAAGTTTGAGTACCGCAGCGTCGAAGAGATCAAGGAGGATATAGACGCAGCCCAGGCATTGGCCGGGGAGCTGAAGGCGGCCTCGTGGCGGCTGGGGTTAGGGGGGAGGATCGACAACGTCGTTCTGAGCGCCATCGTTCATGGAAACCCTGAGCTTTACAGTAGGGATTCCCCTGATCCGGATGGGGTAGAGCCAAGGCTGCACAGCCTGGTGAATGTAGCCAACTGGCTGGCTTCCGGCGGACGCACTGCCTTTCTCCAGGATGCTGACACACCGATTATGCGCACTCCTGAACTGGTGGAGGTGCTGAGTTATCTCAAACATAGCTTTCCTAGCATAGAGCGGGTGACCTCTTATGCCCGGGCGAAAACCCTTGCCAGGAAATCGGGCGACGAGCTGAAACGGTTGCACCAAGCTGGGCTGTCTCGGCTCCACGTTGGCCTTGAATCAGGGGCTGATGAGGTGCTGGCGTACATGGAGAAGGGGGTGACGGCTGAGGAGCACATCAGGGGAGGACGCCAGGTGGTGGCAGCGGGGATATCGCTCTCGGAGTATGTTATGCCCGGGTTAGGGGGAAGGAAATGGTCGGAGAAACATGCCCTGGAATCGGCACGAGTGCTGAATGAGATAGCCCCAGACTTCATCAGGTTAAGAAGCCTTATTGCTCACCGGGGCTGCCCGCTCTACGAGCAGATAGAGGGTGGAGACTTCGAGCCGCTGGACGAGGACGAGGTGATTGCTGAGATTGGCCTCTTTATTGAGAAGCTGAGCTGTAGTGCTTATGTGGCCAGCGACCAGATGGCGAATCTGCTATGGGAGGTGGAAGGGCAGTTGCCCCAGGACAAGCAGGATATGCTGGGTGTTATCGCCAGCTATCTCTCGAAGAGTCCTCTGGAAAGGCTGAGGTTTTGCCTGGAGCGGAGGCGGGGCTCCTTCCTCAGCGTTTATGGCGGACTTTCTGCGGCAGTCGAAGAAAAGGTGCAGCAGGCGGTCGAGGCCATCGAGTCTGAGGCACCGGATGCTGCCCAGAAGGTCAAAGCGGCGCTCACTGCTCTCAAGCAGTCGTTCATTTAGTTGACCTATGCCGCTCCCGTGGCAGAGTCAAACCTCATTCCACCCTAAATCAGCGATTGGAATCAGAATGCTCTTTGCTAGACCCCCGTGTCGTTGCGAGGAGTCCTTCTCCTTGGGAAGGACGACGAAGCAATCCCAGGGTGGAGGGTGGCTGGAGCATCCGCTCCCACTATTGCATAAATGTAGGGATGGGTCTTTAGACCCCTCCGAACCCGGCGGACAAAGCTAAAGTCTATCCCTGCATCTCTATGGATGTCAGATGGGGCATTTGACACCCGCAGGTTGAATCAGTCATGCTAGAGTTGATGGCGACGAAGAGCAAAAGGAGGTGGTATGAAATCGGAGGAATTCGAGTCGAGGGCTGACTTCGCCAGAATGTTTGGAGAGAAAACCAGAGAGGTATTCAGTTCAGAGGCTAATCGGGAAAGGGTAGCCGACCTGGCGTACCAGAATTACCTGAAGTCCTTCGGCTGCTCTCAGTCCATGTTCCAGGCCTTTCAAGATGTCCTGGAGATCAAGGACGACTTCTTGTTCAAGGCACTGGGAGGTCTTCAGGGAGGGGGCAGTTGCGGCCTGACATGCGGCGCATTGGCTACAGGCTTTATCCTCATCGCCGCCATGGTGGGACGCCAAAATATCGAAGAGGGGTTTGAAGGTATAGTGTCGGCTTTTGAGCCATCGCAGAGGCTGGCCCTATGGTTCAAGCCCATGTTCAAGAGCACGGTCTGCTCAGAGATCACTGGGGTTAACTGGTTCGATATGAATGAAGTCGTGACTCATTACTCCGGTCCCCAGGGGCCGGAGAGCATCGAGAAGTGCGCCAGACTAACAGGCACGACAGCACTCAAGGTAGCCGAAATCTTGAGCCAGTTGTAGCTTTCAGAAGCGGCCGGAGAGCTATTTGATATCTAATTTCCAGTCCCGTAATAGGCCCCAGTGCCCTGTTGCTAGATACCCCGGGCCTGCTTATAATGAGGTTGTGTTTTCAGTAGCTGCGGCTGATGAGAGTTTAACAACTCGGGGTGGGCGGACTCGAACCGCCGGCCTCAGCGTCCCGAACGCTGCGCGCTAACCAACTGCGCTACACCCCGCCGAAAGCATTATATGGCCTCTCTCGACCGAATACAAGAAAGGATGAAATATGCTGTCCTTGTGGGAGATGGCATGGCAGACTATCCCCTCAAGCAGCTTGATGGACGGACACCCCTGGAGGTGGCCCACACTCCCAACATGGATGAGGTTGCCAGGCTGGGACAGCTAGGCTTGGCCAGGATGATTCCCCCAGGCTTTGACCCGGGTTCAGACGTGGCCATGCTCTCGATATTGGGGTATGACCCGAGACGCTACTACACAGGACGCGCCCCGCTGGAAGCGGCTGAGCTGGGAATCGATCTGCGGCCAGACTTGGTAGCTTTCCGTTGCAATCTGATTACCGCAGACGAAGGACGTGTGGCTGATTACAGTGGCGGACACATCACCAGTGGCGAGGCGGAAGAACTGATCAGATTTCTGGATCAGCACCTGGGAGGAGAGGACATCCGGTTCCACCCCGGGGTAAGCTATCGCCACATTTGTGTCATCAGAGATACCTCTCTGGTTGGAGTTAGCTGCACTCCACCCCACGACATCATAGGCAAACCCATAGAGGACTACCTGCCCCGTGGCGACGGCGCTCAGCGGTTGACCCAACTCATGAAAGGCTCTTACCGGCTGCTCCGTGACCATGACATCAATAAGGCTCGCATCGACAAGGGGCAAAGCCCAGCTAACATGATCTGGCTTTGGGGGCAGGGCCAAGCTGGCACTCTGCCGGCATTTCGAGAGCGCTTCGGAGTTGGGGGTGGGGTCATTTCGGCGGTAGACCTGGTCAAGGGAATAGCTAGGCTGATTGGACTGGAATCCATCGCGGTGCCGGGGGCCACCGGCTACTATGATACCGACTACCAGGCCAAAGCAAATTATGCCCTCAAGTGTCTGGATAAAGAAGATTTTGTCCTTGTCCATGTAGAAGCGCCGGAT
>JBGOXA010000057.1:0-7978 GCA_041478915.1 Dehalococcoidia bacterium | reverse complement strand
CCTTTTCTCGACCGGACCACCAGTCCCCTCCGCGCCAGTCCGTGGATTTTCTCCTCGATGGCCTTCTCGTCCGTATGGAATTTGGCGGCCAGATCAGCGTTGGAGGCCGGCAGGTCAGCGATGAAGGCGGCCTCTTCTGGTATCATGGCCAACTTGAGTATCTCGTGCAGTATCTTTGAGTCAGGCTTGCGATTCTTTTCCGCCAGCTTGATGTAGGCCTCATCGGTTTTCATGGTTTACCTCCTCCTTTTGAGTATAATCAGTCCTCAAGCCGTCATACCGGCTCAGGCAACGATGCAAACATATTTGGCATCAACTTCAAGTTGATAGTCTCGATGTCCTCCAAAGGCCTTATTCTTGCCTCCGGTACGGCTGCTTGAATCATCCTGATGACTATTTAGGGGCGAACATATTTTGCGTCAGCTTCAAACTGGGGGTTTCCTTCCTGCTCCACACTTCCTCAAAGACGCGGTCGTAACCGGTGGACTTAATCTTCCACTCGCCCTTCACCTTGACATACTCATCGTGGTAAAAGGCCGATCCCCTAATGGAAGTATCGGTCTTGGTATCGATGACGTAGTCTTCCAAGGCCCATATACCCTTGGCTGTTGTCGGGCTGGTGATGTCGATCTCAGGGTGATGGCCCTGGTGCATGCTGGGACGAGTGCGATCCAGGCCTTGCTTCAGGAATTCTATGATTTTTCCTCTACCCTGGAAGCTGTACTTGCCACCGGAGTAGCTCGTGGTAGCGTCTTCAGTAAAGCACTCTGCCATCTCATCCCACAACTTGCAGTCAAGGCAACGAAGATATTTGTATTTCAGCCTCTTAATAGCCTCGATTTCCGCTAGGTCGGCCATAACAACCTCCTTGTCTCTGGGAACAGACCAGAAGATCTGTCCCCTATTTTGGACAGATCCCAGAATCTATGTCTACTTTCCCTTTCTTCCGCCTCGGACCATGTGTCGGGCGGCAATGTAGCCGAAGACCATGCTCTTGCCCTGCGCCGCGCCGCTGTCGTAATGATGGCCCAGCGGCAGCATGGCCTGCGTGTTGCTGGTGCAATACAGCCCTGGAATAACCTCTCCGCGGACATCTATGACCTGGGCGTTGACGTTGGTCACCAGCCCTCCCAGGTTACCAGCCGTGGTCAAGCCCAGCTTGACGCCGTAGAACGGGGGCTTCTCTAAAGGACCCAGCACCGGGCTTGGCTTTCGGCCCGGGAATACCATCTCGCCCCATTGACGGTCATACGTGCTCTCCCCACGGTGGAAGTCGGGGTCACGTCCCTCACGGGCGAATCTGTTGAAGCGCTCCACCGTCTCCGCGAGGTTGTTTCCTGGCATGCCTAACGTCTCGGCCAGCGCTGGTACGGTGTCACCCTTCTTGATCCAGTCGGTCATTTCTGTGCCTCGGCGAAGGCTCATTATAGGAAAGATATCCCTGAATGACTGGTCACAGATGAAGAATACTGGCCAGTTGACGTACTCCCCGTTGATGCGGTCGTAGGCCGTGAGTGCCCTCCCCTGGTCTGGGTAGAAACACTCGTCGCAGCAGCGCTTGCCGTGGCGGTTAACGAGAATCATGCCGGGATAGCCATAGATGAAGGGGCGAGAGAACGGTTTGCCGTTCTCCATGATCTCGCCGGGAAGGTGGAGACCCGGCTGGAATATGCTGTGATCCATGAGTGCCACGGCGGCACCGACGTCCATCCCCATGATGTGGCCGTCTCCCTCGTTAGAAGGCGCGGTGTAGGCGTGCAAAGACGGTGCGTAGATGAACCGTTTGTTCATCTCGAAGTTCCACTCGAATCCTCCCGTTGCCAGCAGAACACCCTTCCTGCCTCTGACGAAGAAGTCCCGCCCGTCGCGCTGGGCCCGCACTCCGATGACCCTGCCGTTTCGAACCATGAGCTCCAGGCCGCGGGTGTTGGTCAGTATGTTGATATTTCGGCTAACGCAGGCCATAACCAGGGGACCGATGAGGCCTCTTCCCTGTATCCAGGGGGGACGCGGCCCGAGGAGGTACTTCACGGGGTCCTGGCGCACCTTGGCCAGCATTGGCTGAGTCTTCTCCGCCTCAGCCAGTATCTGTGGCATGACCTCGGGGTTTGGCCAGAGCTTGCGCCCCATCGGTTTTCCGCCAGGCACGTCTGCGCAGTACTCGGTGCGGCTGGCATCGCTCTGGCATGACGTCTTCAGAGGAGTGTTTTGCTCCACCCATTCCAGCATCGGGTTGCAGTTATCCAGGTAGGCAGCCAGGATCGCATCATCGTGGTGGCCCATGCTCACGCGGCGCACGTATCCCAGCGTTTCCTCGCGAGAGTCGCTGATGCCCAGTCTATGCATGTGCTTGTTGAAGGGTATCCAGATGGCACCGCCGGAAAGGGCAGTACCCCCGCCCAAGCTGTCGGCTTTCTCCAGCACCACAGTGCTCATGCCCAGATCATGGCCCAGCATGGCAGCCACTAGCCCGCCGCTGCTTGAGCCAACGGAGACCAGATCGACCTCCAAATCCCATCTGTCAGGAAGCCTGGGATGCTTAATCATTGGTCACACCTCCGTCATTAGTATTCAAATGTTTCGCCGGCTGCCCTTTTAAGTCATCCCCTTACAGGGATGGCCCCAGCAACTCCCGTACTCATGTCTAATTGGTGCCCCATTAACTCGTCTCCGAATTATAGTAACATCATTAGCCCCACTAATCAAAGTCGCGCCTAGATCAGATAACTGTCAACTTTTGGTAAGGGCGATCCCAGCAAACGATTCATCTTGGCGCTCGGGTGGCATGAGATATGGTTGAGAAGGCATGAGCCGAGTGACGGTTACGGTATGATCCCCCGGAGTGCTGGTAGGCTTGCCTCAAGACACAGCCTGTACCTGTCCTCGCTCGACTTGTCACTTTCTGGCCCAAGCTTGAACCTGGGGCTGGTGTTTTCCCACACTTGCCCGCATCGTGAGTGGAAATGCTGGCAAGTGGCTTTGCCAAGAAGAACAAGATTATGCGATACTGTAGATGCTCCCCTCCAGGTAATCCCGCAACTTGAGAAAGATAAACCATGGCCAGCGATTTAGACATCAAGAGTATCACCGGCCTCTCTGAAGCAGAGGCAGCTAGAAGGCTGAAGGAGGAAGGGTACAATGAACTGCCCTCGGCAAGGAGGCAGCGCAGCATTTTTGCAATTGCCCTTGGCGTTGTCCGCGAGCCGATGTTCATCCTTCTCATTGCCTGTGGAGCCATTTATCTCATGTTGGGCGATCTTCAAGGGGCGTTGCTTCTGTTGAGTTTCGTCCTGGTCATCATCGGCATCACTGCCTACCAGGAACGCAAGACAGAACGAACCCTTGAGGCACTGCGTGACCTGTCCAGCCCGCGCGCGCTGGTCGTCCGAGACGGTGAGCAGAGAAGGATTGTCGGCCGAGAGGTAGTTCGGGGCGACATCCTCGTTTTGGCCGAGGGCGACCGCGTGCCAGCCGACGCACTGGTCCTGGCCTGCAATAACCTGTCGGTCGACGAATCATTGCTGACAGGTGAGTCGATCTCGGTACGCAAAGCGGTCTGCGACGGCACCACTCCCGTGCGTCGACCTGGCGGTGACGATCTGCCATTCGTCTTCTCCGGCACCCTGGTGGTCAGCGGCCAGGGTATTGCTGAGGTTCAGGCTACGGGAGTTAACACCGAGATTGGTAAGATCGGGAAGAGTCTGCAAACAGTCGAATCTGAAGAGACGCTGCTGCAAAAGGAGACCCGACGGCTCGTTGTTAAGCTTGCCATCATCGGCATAACCGTAAGCGCCATCGTCGTTATCGTTTATGGGTTGACCAGAGATGACTGGAAGCATGCCTTTCTGGCAGGGATCACCCTGGGTATGGCTGTGCTCCCAGAGGAGTTTCCGGTGGTGCTCACCGTTTTCATTGCCTTGGGGGCCTGGCGTATTTCGAAGGCACGGGTACTTACGCGCCGTGCACCGACCATCGAAACCATGGGCTCGACTACTGTGCTGTGTGTCGATAAGACGGGCACACTGACCCTTAATCGTATGTCGGTTGCCAGAATTTCTGCCAATGGACAGGTCTGCGATCTGAGAAAACAGACACCAGCCCAGTTGCCGGAGGCCTTCCACGAAATCGTGGAGTTCAGCATATTAGCCAGTGAGAAGGACCCGTCTGACCCGATGGAGAAGGCCTTCAAAGAACTGGGGGAACAGTACCTGAATCACACGGAACACCTTCACCGGGACTGGACGCTGGTGGGCGAATACGAGCTGTCGCGGAAGCTGCTCGCATTATCGCACGTGTGGAAATCCCCCTCCGGTGAGGATTATGTCATTGCCGGGAAAGGAGCTCCAGAAGCCATTGCTGACCTGTGCCATTTCAACAAGGAGCAGTTGCGTTTGCTGTCAGATGATGTCTCCGCTATGGCCGATGACGGGCTGCGGGTGCTGGGCGTAGCCAAAGCTCATTTTAAGCAGACCACTTTGCCCCAAGAGCAGCATGATTTCAAGTTCGAATTCGTGGGGCTTGTCAGCCTGTCTGATCCGGTGCGCCCGGACGTTCCTGATGCGGTGAAACAGTGCTACGAGGCAGGGATACGAGTGGTGATGATTACCGGCGACTATCCGCGGACTGCCCAGTCGATTGCCCGACAAATTGGTCTCACGCCGGTGGACCAGGTCATCACTGGGGCCGATCTGGACAGAATGGATGATGCAGAGCTTGAAAAGCGCGTCGCGATAACGAATATTTTCGCCAGGGTCATGCCCGAACACAAGCTGCGCCTGGTCAATGCCCTCAAGGCCAATGGCGAAATCGTGGCTATGACAGGTGATGGTGTCAATGATGCACCGGCCTTGAAATCGGCGCATATCGGTGTTGCTATGGGAGGAAGGGGAACAGACGTTGCGCGCGAGGCTTCGTCGCTAGTACTGCTTGACGATGATTTCTCGTCTATCGTACAGGCTGTCAAACTGGGGCGACGGATCTTCGATAACCTCAGGAAAGCAATGTCCTATATCTTCGCCATCCATATACCCATTATCGGCATGTCGCTAATTCCAGTGTTGCTAAAGTGGCCACTGGCTTTGCTGCCTGTTCACATCGTTTTTCTTGAACTTATCATTGATCCGGCGTGCTCGCTCGTTTTTGAAGCCGAGGCTGAGGAGGCTGATGTTATGAAGCGCCCGCCCCGTGATCCGAGTGAGCCTCTGTTCCACAGGCGGACCCTGGTTATCAGCCTGTTGCAGGGTGTTGGCGTATTGTTGATTGTCTTCGCCGTCTTTGTCATTGCCAGGTATCGCGGTCTTGGGGAAGGTGAAATACGCGCCTTGACCTTTACCACTCTCGTGGTTGCCAACCTCAGTCTGATAGTCTCAAATCGGTCATGGTCGCGAACCATCATAGCGAATTTGCGTTCACCCAATACTGCATTGCGGTGGGTTCTGGGGGGTGCCTTGTTCTTCCTGGCAGTGGTGCTTTATGTTCCCGCCCTGCGCGATCTGTTTGGCTTTGCTATGCTGCACTGGATTGACCTCCTGATTTGTTTGGCTGCAGGAACGATTAGTATCCTATGGTTCGAGCTATTCAAGGTCTTCAGCAGAGGTATTCACTACACCATAGTCCCGTCTAGGTTCTAGTAGCCTCCTCAAGTGTTTTGGACACGGATCGTATCTTCTGGGTCAGCCCGAGCATCCTGCTATCGAGCTGTGCTGAGCATGAGTGCACTGGAAGGCTTGACAGCTAACGAAGGGCAGCTTTAACATAGCTTCAATAGCTAACTGCGGGAAATCCCGGTACTGGAGTTCCAGGCTAGACGAATTAGGGAGGGACGATGCTGCCACAGATAGGTAAGGTAGACAAGGCGACTTTTGATAGGATTATTTTCTCGCGGCTGGGTAGGCCGGACGACACCGTTCTGGTCGGGCCCAAGCATGGCGTTGACGCCGCAGTTATTGAACTACCGGATGGCGGGGTCATGGTTGTGGCTGAAGACCCTACCTTTGGCATGCCGGTGCTGATGCCACACTTTGGCTGGGCCATCGTGCATATCTGCGCCAGCGATGTAGCTGTCCTTGGCGTTAAGCCAAGATACCTGACCATCTGTTTGATGCTGCCACCTGGGACAGAGGAAGCTGTGCTGGAACACATCTGGAAGGAAGTCCATGAGGAATGCCAGAAGCTGGGTATAGCCATTGTTGGTGGGCATACGGGCATCTACCCTGGTATAGCCTACCCTTTGAACGGTGGCTGTACGGTTATCGGCCTGGGTTCCAAAGACCAGCTTACCCCAGCGTCTAACGCCCGCGTTGGGGACCGGGTGATCATCACCAAAGGCCCAGCTATTGAGGCTGCTGGCATCCTGGCCTGGCAGGCAGAGAAGGCCCTGGAGAAGAAGTTCGGAAAAGACATTGTCGAGAAGGCTAAGGGCTACTTTCTGGAGATGACTGTGGTCAAGGAAGCCCTGTTGGCCGGGCCGCACGCTCATGCCATGCATGACGCCACCGAGGGCGGGCTACTTAACGGTGTCTACGAGATAGCGGCTGCTTCCGATACGGGGGTAACCCTGTTGGAAGAAAAGATAATCATCCCGGAGGCGATTGGCGCTGTTTGCCGGCACTTCGGTATAGACCCGCTCACTTCAATAAGCGAGGGGACGCTGGTAATAACAGCTACCCCGGAAAAGACCCCTCGCATCTTGAGTGATTTGAAACGAAACAGTATCCTTGCTTGGGAGGTCGGCGAGGTAACGCGGCGGGACAGGGTTTTCGTGCGTAAGAGTGGCCAGCGAGAGGAGCTAAGTCCGGTGACTGTGGACCCGTTCTGGGCAGCCTACTTCAGCACACTGGAGGGATAAGGATGAAGAGGACGAAACAGGCCGAGATGGTGCTGGGTAACCTCGTATCCGCCGTTGAAATGTTGCAGGGTTGCCCGGAGTTCTCCTACCTCATGCCCGAGGTGAGAGTCAACCTGGTCTATGCCCTGCCGGAAGCAAAGACACCTTCAGAGGTAGCTGCTATTGACGGCAGGATAACTGTGGTGCGGGGTCTGCCGCATGCCGCCGGCATGCCAAGGTGGGGGGCATCAGACCACATGGCCAGACTTCTTATCGAAGTGCGTAAGTACGACCCCACCATCAACGCTGGCATAAACTTCAAATGTGATGCGGTGGTGATGGAGGTGGTCCAAAAGTACTGTTCCGAGCGGGACATACTCTTTGGCTGCATTGACCGGAGCAAGGAACCGGCTGCCGTGGCAGAGCGGGACAGGGCTTCGATGCCCTGGAAGGTGGAACAGCTTTTCACCCGCTACGGCAGCATACCCAGGCTATTCTACGAGGGAGAAGGCTGGGGAAAGGAGCCGCTCTTTGTAGCCCTAGGCAATGATGCAGTCGAGGTAGCCAGCACAGCCATAGAAATAGCCCGGCGATGTCAGCAGCGGAAGGCGAAATAGAAACGGATATAATTCCCCCGGCAAAAGACGAGGGAGGCTAAAGCCCGACAATGCAGACGCTGACCACCGGTGCGTAGGGCTCATTGCCCATGTTATGAGCCAGCGCCATCTTCGGGTTCTTTATCTGCCGTTTTCCAGCTTTGCCCTGGAACTGGAGATAAGGCTCATAAAGCATTCTTATTCCCGATGCACCAATGGGGTGCCCGAAGCACTTCAGACCCCCGTCGGGCTGAACCGGCAGCGGCCCAGTCAGCTCGAAGGTGCCGGCATCCACGTCCTCCTTCACTCGGCCCCTGGGACTGAACTGGAGGTCCTCCATAGTGACAGCCTCAGTGATGGAGAAGCAGTCATGCACCTCAGCCATGCTTATTTCCTTGCGGGGGTTCTTGATTCCAGCTTCTGTATAGGCAGACATGCCGGCCCGGTATCCTTCTTCTACATGGGTGAAATCGTAGTCTGTAGTTACGCGACCGGAGGTGGGACTGGCACATATCTGCAGAGCCTTGATATATACTGGGTCCGGGCGGAACTTTTT
>JBGOXA010000239.1:0-3478 GCA_041478915.1 Dehalococcoidia bacterium | reverse complement strand
CCCACCTTTCTCCACAATTTCAGCAGTCGGTGCCCGAGTCAGCCGAGCAAAGGAGAGGGCGTTTATCAGCGTATTCATGTCATTCTGAGCGAAGCGAAGAATCTCGGAGATTCTTCGTCGTCTTTCCTTTTGGGAAGGACTCCTCAGAATGACATCAATAAACAACCTCGAGAGGAGGCAGTCGCTATGGACAAGGACAAGCTTTATGAGCAGTCGGAGACAGGTTGTTGTCCCAGGTTTGATCCTGCGCCCTGGGATGAGAAGGAGATAACCTTGCCGGAGACGCTCTTCGTCAAAGACCATACCAGGGCTTTCCTGCACATCCCCCTGGGCTTCGGCAAGATGATGGTGAGGAACATGGAGAAGATCAAGGCGGCTGGTGCCCTGGCCGATAAGCCGCTCATGCTCTGCGACGAAAAGTCTCTCTGGCGCTCCGACGTCTACATCGCCGTGAGCCAGGAAGTGCCGGGGGCGGAGATGGCCCGCATGTCCGGCACCTTTCTCAGCAAGGTCTTCGAAGGGCCGTTCAAGAACGCCGGCAAGTGGGTCAAGCAGATGAAACGCTATGTGAAGTCCCAGGGCAAAGAACTCAAGAAGATGTATTTCTTCTATACCACCTGCCCCGCCTGCGCCAGGGTCTATGGCAAGAACTACACCGTCATCCTGGCAGCCGTCTAGGCATAGTCCATCCTGCGCCGTTAAAGATGGTGGGCGTCAGGTCAGTCCTTCCCTTTGGGAAGGACGCGGTAAGCCTGGCCCCTGTGACGTCGCCGGGAAGGCCACCACCACGCCAGCCAGTTGAGCTTAACGCCACCGTCGAGTACCATATAACAGAACACCAGACAAGAACACATCCAAATCCAAAACAGAATTAATCACCCGAACCGGAGGCAAAATGGCACTTCTGTACGAGAAGTGTGGCAGGGTTGCCTGGATCACCCTCAACCGCCCCCAGGCCTTGAACGCTGTTGACTGGCAGACCTTTCAGGAGCTCAGCCAGGCGTTTCTCGATTTCAGGGACGACCGCGATTGCTGGGTAGCTATCGTCACCGGCACTGGCACCAAAGCCTTCTCCGCCGGGGCTGACATCAAGGACATCCTGCCGGTGCTGTGGGACCTGCGTAACGACTGGTGGCGCTTGCCGTCAGCCCTCGTCCGTGGCCTGGAGCTGTGGAAGCCTGTCATCGCCGCCATCAATGGGATCGCTGTCGGTGGCGGCCTTGAGCTTTGCCTGGCCTGCGATCTGAGGATCGCCGCTGAGAATGCCACCTTTGGCGTCCCGGAGGTCAAGCTGGGGGTAGTCCCGGGCTGGGGAGGCACCCAGAGGTTGCCCCGGGCCATCCCCCGAGCCAAAGCAGCCGAGATGCTCTTCTTTGGAGAGAGCATTGACGCCTGGGAAGCGTACCACATAGGGCTGGTGAACAGGGTTGTCCCTCTTGACCAGCTTCTCCCCACTGCTGAGGAATGGGCCGAGAGGCTTTGCCAGATACCCCCTCTGGCAGTCAGGGCAGCGAAGGAGGCCATGATAAAGGGGGCTGAGATGAGCCTGGAAGATGGCTTGAGGCTGGAGGCCAAGCTGATCGATTTCCTCTTTACCACGGAAGACCATAAGGAGGCCAGGCAGGCCTTCCTGGAGAGAAGGAAGCCGCAGATCAAGGGGAGGTAGTATTCAGATTGCCGCAGCAGCGCATCTTTGGCGCGAAGGGCTAGTACTTAGTTGCAGAAATGAGCGTCACATTGCTTCATAAAGTGAGACCCTTCGCTACGCTCAGGGTGACAGCGTTCATAGATGTCATTCTGAGCGGAGCGAAGAATCTCGGTTGTTTCGCTGATTTTGCCAAGAAAGCAAGAGACCCGTGGACTCCTTGAAAGACAGGGCTGCCATTACAGGCATTGGCTGGACTCAGTTTTCCAGGAACTCCGGCGTTAGCGTCCTCAGCCTGGCCGTGGAAGCCTGCAAAAAGGCCATCGATGACGCCGGGCTGAATGTCAAGGACATTGACGGCGTGGTTACCCACAACATGGGCGATTCCGTTATGCCGCAGGAGGTAGCTACCTGCCTCGGCCTACCAAACCTGGGCTATCACCTTGAGTACTGGGGCGGCGGCCCGGTCGGTTGCCAGGTAGTGATCAATGCAGCTATGGCGGTAGCCACCGGAATGGCCCGCCATGTGGTCTGTTTCCGGGCCTTGAATGGTCGCTCCGGGCGTCGTCTGGGCGGCACCGGCGAGAGGCCACCCACCACCGGCGAGGCCCAGTTCCTCATCCCCTACGGCTGGACTAGCTTTGTTCACGCTTTCGCCCACATGGCCAGAAGACACATGATCGAGTACGGCACAACCTCGCGCCAGATGGGCCTGGTGGCTGTAGCCGAGCGTAAGCACGCCTCTATGAACCACAGGGCCATGATGCGTACCCCTATCACCCTCGACGACTACTTTGCCTCCAGGATGATGGTTGACCCTTTCCGCCTGCTGGACATCTGCCTGGAGACAGATGGGGGCTGTGCTGTGGTGGTCACCTCGGCTGAGAGGGCCAGGGATCTCAGGCATCGCCCCATTTATATCATGGGCGCCGCCATCGGCAGCGGCCCCGACCCCACCCCTTACGGCCTGCACACCTTCGGCTGGCTCAGGGGCAGCCACACCGTGCTCTATGGCAAGTACATCTCCCCACAGCTTTACCGCATGGCTGGCATCACCCCCGAAGACATAGATGTGGCGGAGCTTTATGACGAGATGACCATCGCCGTGCTGGTCCAGCTAGAGGACTTCGGCTTTTGCCACAAGGGCGAGGGCGGCCCCTTCGTTGAGGAGGGACGCATTGAAATAGGCAGGGAGCTTCCCGTCAACACCCACGGCGGCTTTCTCTCCGAGGGATATCTGCACGGCCTGAATCATATTGCCGAGGCAGTCAGCCAGCTCAGGGGTGATGCCGACACGCGGCAGGTCGAGGATGCCGAGATCGCCCTTTGTACCAGCCTGGGCATGCAGGCGGGCAGCGCCCTTATATTGCGGAGGTGATCGGCCAGTGACCAGGTATCAGAAACCACTGCCCACCCCTGACCTGGAGACTCGTGAATACTGGGAGGGATGCCGTAGACATGAGCTGTTGATGCAGCGTTGCCCCGACTGCCGCAACTATCGCTTTCCACCCATGCCCATGTGCCCCTACTGCAATTCCATGAACAAAGAATGGATCAGGGTCAGCGGCAGGGGGAAGGTCTATTCCTGGTTTGTAGTGCATCATGCTACCCACCCCGACTTCGCGGATGACGTCCCCTATGCTGTCGTCTTGGTGGAGCTGGACGAGCAGGCCGATCTCCGCCTTCCGAGCAATCTGGTTGACTGCCGCATCGAAGACATCTACCCTGGAATGCCGGTAAAGGTGGCCTTCGAAGATGTCACCGCTGAGATTTCCCTGCCGAAGTTCCGACCGCTGAGGTGATTTCATGGGAGTAGAGAAGCTTCAAGAGATT
>JBGOXA010000279.1:0-3039 GCA_041478915.1 Dehalococcoidia bacterium | reverse complement strand
CTTCATCATGAAGCGGGCCAGCTCCAGTACCCCGATTATCTCCTCTTCCAGTTGCTCTGGGCGGCAGAAGATGTGAGCATCGTCCTGGGTAAATCCTCTCACTCTGGCCAGCCCGTGTAGCACCCCGGAGCGCTCATAGCGGTAGACCGTGCCCAGCTCCGCCCAGCGCATCGGTAGCTCCCGGTAGCTGCGAATTCTTGTCTTGTATATCAGGATGTGACCGGGACAGTTCATCGGCTTGATGATATAGTCCTGCCCGTCCACATCCATCGGGGAATAGAGGTTCTCCCGGTACATTTCCCAGTGCCCGCTGGTCTTCCACAGGCCGACCTTGAAGATGTGGGGCGTGTAGACCATCTCGTACCCCCGCTTCAAGTGCTCCTCTTTCCAGAAGTCCTCGATGACCTTACGCACCATAGCACCTTTAGGGTGCCACAGCACCAGCCCCGGCCCGGCCTCCTCATGGATGCTGAACAGCTCCAGTTCCTTGCCCAGCTTCCGGTGGTCTCGCCTCTCTGCCTCCTCCAGCTTGTGCAGGTATTCGTCCAGGGACTCCTGGCTTTCAAAGGCTGTGCCGTATATCCGTTGCAGCATCGGGCGGTGCTCATCACCGCGCCAGTAAGCTCCGGCAATGCTCAGCAGCTTGAAGGGGCCTACCCGACCGGTGCTGCTCAGGTGAGGCCCGCGGCAGAGGTCAACAAAGGACCCCTGGCGGTAGATGGTAAGGATTTCGCTATCGGGAAGGTCGTTGATCAGCTCCAGCTTGTAGGACTGGGCGGCAAAGACCTGGCGCGCCCTGTCCTTGTCTGCTTCCTCCCTGGTGAAGGGCAGGTCAGCCGCCACGATTTCCCTCATTTTGGCCTCGATGGCGGGGAGGTCTTCGGGGGTGAGAGGGCGGGGCAGGTCGAAGTCATAGTAAAAGCCGTCATCGGTGGGCGGCCCGATGCCCAGCTTGGCCCCGGGGAAAAGGGAGGTCACTGCCTCAGCCATCACATGGGAAGCCGAGTGGCGCATTGTGTCCAGCTTATTGTGGTCTTCCGCCAATCTATCCGCTCCTGGCCGACTTACACTAGAACCTCTCGACCCTTAGCAGGTGAGAGGTTCTCAGGCGCTAGCTCTCGCTGCGTTTCGGCCATAAGAATCATGGTGGGCGATACTGGAATTGAACCAGTGACCTCTGCGATGTCAACGCAGCGCTCTAAACCCCTGAGCTAATCGCCCCACACCCAAAACTTATCAAATACCTCAGCCCAAGTCAAGCAGGCGCGGGGGGATGGTGTTTATTTGTCATTGCGAGGAGTCCTTCCCCTTGGGAAGGACTAAATGCTCTCGTAGGGATAGCAACGACGCTGAAGCGTTGACGGCTACGAATCACGCGCTGGCTGGTTGGGGGGATGGGTGGGGTTTCTCGGTTAGAACTAGGAACGGGTCTTTAAGCTTGCCGATAGGGTCGCATTTTCTGCCCCCGCAGGATAAGGCTAGTCCTATGCTCCATATTGCACAGAGAGATGGATTCTGCAATGGCTCAGATTCTGGCTGCGAGTTTAGTCAAACTAGAGGTTCAAATCCAACTTCGTAGGCCGTGTGCCGCTCTCCGATCCGCGACACCCTGATTAAAAGATACAAACGTATCGTCTCACAGAGTTAAAATGAGTAGTTCTGGGTACTACTTTGTATAGGAATTAGCTTAAGTTTATGGCTTTTGGTACCTTGATATACTTTTGCATGTACAGAGGTACATTAGCAAAAATGTTAGCAGAAAGACATGGTGGGTGACTGCCGACAAAATCGGGGGATTTGATGAAATTGTCAATCTTCATTGCATAGCGGTAGATTGGAGGAACGCCATCTGCCGCGGGCACATTTGATAGAATCAAGAATATGAGGATAATCACTGGGTTTGGCTGCTTTCATTGCACGGAATAGGTCAATTGACCAAATAACAAGGCCATCATTCTCAGCGAATTCTTCTAGGTCTTGGGATGCTGAAGCGAGTGGTTCTCGTCGTTGAGGCGGCAACAACTCCAGCTCGCCGTTAACGATGTAAATTAGCTTATCTGGCGCATGCCCAGTATCTTTTTGGTAAAAACGTTCAAAACGATAAATACGATGTAAGTCATCAGTTTGACCGGAGCTTCGAGCATATCCGCGGACCTCTACAATGGCATTCCAGTGGTTACCATTATAGTCTTTATGGTGCAAGCGAAGGTCTTCTCTCTTGGTGCCCTTTTCACCGACTAGCTGATCTACATCGGTCACCTCGAACCCAATGTCTGAAAGAACTTTCGACACTTCGTCTTTGAGTTCCTTATTCTGCTTAGTAATTAAACGCCTCAGACCATTGTCGGTGTCAGCTTTTGCGAGAGCCAATTGACCGCACAACTCACCAATTTTGTTCTCGATATGTCTGCATATGTCGTGTTCTTCCTGTTCTAATGAGTAAATCTGGGATAATATTTGCGTCTCTTTTGCGGTCATCCATTCAGGCAAGTCTGTCCACTTTCCGAAAGTTGGGAATGCGTCTTTATCGTATTGTGCCCACTGACTTACTATACTATGTACCCAGAGAGCTTGCTTTGCATCAACAAATGGGAGCCAACTGACACCACGATTATTGTCTATCCTATTAAAGCATACTCCCAAAGGTGAGTTTCCAGAACGCTCGACGAAGACAGCTCCGTTTTGAAAAGTGGTCTTCGCCTCTTCCCATTTAGGGTGTTGTCCAAATGGCGTAAAATCCCTCAATATGAGCTTTTGCCAGCCGCGGACGCTCTGGAGATCGCCATATTGCTGTTGGCGAAGTCGGCTAAGAGGTAGTGGAACATCCGGCAATTCAAATTCCTCAGTTGTAACAGAGCCAGCTAAGTGAATGAGGGTTCTGTCAATAGGGCCTGGGAGCAGGTCAATATGCTGGGAGAAGCATACTACGTGCATTAGTCCAGGCCAATCTCCAGCAGATCGAACGTCTGAGGAAATGACAATAAGATCAACTTCGCTTGGATCGACCTTAGAACTCAGTGTGGTAACGTCATGCTCGTG
>JBGOXA010000296.1:0-2926 GCA_041478915.1 Dehalococcoidia bacterium | reverse complement strand
GTGATTCCCGGTGACTTCTGGCTTCCGACTCCAGTCTCACCGCCCAGGGTTCGGGCGTTCCCTTGCGGACGATATCAATGGCTGTTCTCTTTGCCTTGTCCCTTGCCTTTTCCTCCACACCGTGCCTCCAACCCCTGGTTATTATCTGGCCAGTAAAGGGGCAGTGGCTGATTGTATCATGCCTTTCCCCAAAATGCAATATGTACGATAAATACGTATAAGTACTAAACGTATGGTTGCGGAATGGCTCCACGCCATTCAATTGTCATTGCGAATCCTTCACAAAGTGAAGGATTCTAAGGAAGGGCGACGAAGCAATCTCTGTAGGGGCGCTTCGCGGAGGCTGTCTCAAAACTCTACTGACTGGTAAGATAGACGGTGAAGTAGTTGAGCAAGAGAGGTGACTGCGTGAGTCAGGAGATACGTGCACAGTACGATCAAGTCTACATCTTACCGCCGTGTCTGGAGGACTGGATAGGAAAAGATCATCCGGCAAGGTTCATAAGAGCCTTTGTGGATGAAACGGATCTTAAGGGCTTGGGGTTCAAGGAGCGCAAGAGTGAGGACGGCCGTCCGAGCTATGCGCCTGATCTTCTTCTGAAGGTATGGCTGTACGGGTATCTTCAACGGATTTACAGTACCCGCTCCCTGGAGCGGGCCTGTCGGGAACACATGTCTTTGATATGGCTGACGGGGATGCATGCTCCCGACCATAATACGTTGTGGCGCTTCTGGCGGGACAACAAGGAGCCATTGCGGCGGGTGTTTGGCCAGGCGATCAAGATAGCCCTTTCATGGGACATGATAGGCCTGGTACTACATGCTGTAGATGGCACCAGGATAAGAGCAGACGTAAGTCAGAATGGCGCATGGCACCGGGAAGATCTGGTGAAGCTGTGTGAACGCCTGGAAGAAGCTATAGACGAAGCGGAGAAACAGGTGGAGGCTTCGGAGAGAGAGGAGATCGGAGAGTACCGGCTGCCCGAGAATCTTCAGGGCAGTGCGCTTCTTCACTAGGCTATCCATAACGCGATAGGGGAATTGGACAGGACGGAGCAGAATCATCTTCACCCCAGCGATATGGAAGCCCGGATGATGCTATGTGAAGAGCGAAAGGTCTTTGCCTACAATGCCCAGGTAGTGGCTGATGAGGCCAGCGGACTGATAGTGGCTCAAGATGTCTTCAATGACCAAAGTGATGCCCATCTTCTCACACCCATGCTTGACGGAGTGAAGCAGACCATAGGCAAGACAGCTAATCATACAGTGGCCGATGGTGGATATTCCTCCGGCCAGGAACTGTTGAAGGCTGAAGAAGCCGGGTACGAAGTCATCGTCAATCTTGGCCAGTGGGTCAATCCGACCAAGAAGCGGAAAGACTATCATAGTGCCAATTTTACCTATGACGCCGCCAGGGATATCTGCATATGCCCTCAGGGTAAGGAACTGAGGTTCGAGAGGAACAAGATGAGTCGGCGCGGGTATATGGTCGGTGTCTACCGCTGCCACAGAGCCAGGGAATGCCCTGTAAGACATTTGTGTACCAGTGACCCCAGGGCAAGAATGATCGAGGTGGCTCCCCATTACCAGGCATTAGCGCGCCAACGCGAGAAGCAGAAAGACGACCAGTTGAGAGGTCTGCTAAAGAAAAGGAAGTCCATTGTCGAGGTCGTATTTGCCACGGTAAAACAGCGGATGGGATTTCGTCGTTGGACGTTCCGACGGTTGGCCAACATAAAGACACAGTGGGCGCTACTATGCACGGCCCATAACCTGAGCAAGATGCACCAGGTATGGCTCAAGCGGAGGTACTACCATACAACAAGCCATGCAAACCAACCTGAATCTTGGGCCACCGTTTCCTGGATCTGCTACTAGCCCTCAATCAGCTTCTGGGCTTTTGAGACAGCCTCGGAAATGCGCCCTCACAGAGGACGGGCCAGGGGGTTGAAAAGTGATTCCTGAGAAAGTCCCCATGGTCCGGCCTGAGCGCAGTCGGAGACCCGCCAAGAAACCATTGCTCGACATCTATCAGCTTCTGTACGAGCAATACGGACCCCAGCACTGGTGGCCGGCGGAAACCCCTCTGGAGATGATCATCGGCGCCATCCTCACCCAGTCCGCCGCCTGGACCAATGTAGAGAAGGCGATCCACAATCTCAAAGCCAGTTCGAACCTTTCCATCGAGGGGCTGCGGAGTCTCCCTCAAGACAAACTGGCCCGGCTGATCTATCCTTCGGGGTACTACAACGTCAAGGCCAGGAAGGTCAAGTCCTTTGTGGAATGGCTGGCGGACAGATATGGTGGGGACCTCGACAGGCTGTTTGCGCTGGACATTGCCACAATGAGGGATGAACTTCTATCCGTCCGCGGCGTCGGCGAGGAGACAGCCGACTCTGTCATTCTCTATGCTGCCCACCAGCCCATCTTCGTCATCGACGCCTATACGCGCCGCCTCATCACCCGTTTGGGCCTGACACCGCAGAACGAGACCTACGCCGCCTTTCAGGCCCTTTTCATGGACAACCTCCCTCACGACGAGTCACTGTTCAACGAATACCATGCGCTGCTGGTTCAGCACGGGAAGACGGTCTGTCGCCAGGCCCCGCTTTGCACGGGTTGCTGCCTCAATCGCCTTTGCCCCACCTGCCCCGAGTCACCCTCACCGTAGCTCTTTCCCGTTCTTATGAAGAGGGTCTTGCCCTCATGTGCAGAGGGGCGAAGCCCCTTTGCCGGGAGTCTGAGGGTGTTTCTGTAGGGGCGATTCATGAATCGCCCTTTCAGGCTGTCCGAAAACTGGAATGTCACCTCTGTCACTTCCCACTGCAGCAAGGATCTCTGTACTCCAGTGGCCATTTCTTCCCACTCTGGCCCAGAAAGAGGGCACTTTTCGGCTTTCTTTCCCCACCCAGCTGATCGCTGGTGG
>JBGOXA010000170.1:0-4678 GCA_041478915.1 Dehalococcoidia bacterium | reverse complement strand
AAGGGAACTGCCAAAGTCCCAACATGGGAACTGAGGAACGGCGACTGGTTCTTTTATGCCCAATGGATAGCAGTCATGGAACAAATGCTGGAGGTCAATTTCAGGCAAAAGGGTGTCAGTATACCAGCCCCAGACATCGCAGCACGTGAGGAGTACGTCAGATTCAAGATAAAGACAATTGCCGATCTCTATCGGATGTCGGACTCACCCACCTATGTGGCCGAGCCTATTGATACTCTAATAATCAGCCCCCTGCTCCAGGGCAAGCTCTTTCGTCGGAGCTAGTCACCGAAACGGCTCCTCCCCTTGTCTGCCACCGATGCAGCCGTGCCTTCAATAGATGAGCTTTGCACAAACAGCGCTTTCCGACATGAGCCACTGCACCCCTTGGATAGCACTCATGCGACAACATTGGACAATCACGGTTATTCATGCCACCACTGGCCAAGGTCACCTGCCAACAACCGCCAACCGAGTTGCCTCTTCGAGCGCACCTCGCTTATCATCCCTCTCACTCCAGAAAGAGAAGAGCAAAAGGCCAGATTTGACAGAAGGCCACCTCACGGAGTACTGATTAAAGGCAGTTGGCTAGCAGATTGTGACGTCAACAGAATAAGAGCAACGCGGCACGGTTGTTGAAAGGAGAATGCTATGAAGGAGGCTGCAACTCTGCAGCAAAAGGCCATTGTGGTCGTAGATCTGCAAAAAGATAATGTGGGCGGGTATTGTCGGGCGATTATCCCCAACGTCAAGCTTCTCCTGCAAGAGGCCAGGAGCAAAGGAATCCCCATAATCTTCGCCTGTGACAGCAGATACCCGGACGATTTCATTTTCACCAAGGGCGGGCATCCAGTGCGCACCATTCGGGGAACTGCCGGAGCGGCAGTCATCGGGGAACTGGAGCCGCGAGCCACTGACATCATCGTCGAAAAGAGGATGCTCAGTGCCTTCTTTGGCACCGACCTCGATTTCACGCTGCGGCAAAAGGGAATCAAGACGCTCATTGTGACCGGCGTGGCCACCTGGGCCTGCGTTTTGAAGACGGTCTTTGACGCGGCCGAGTTGGGGTATGAAGTCATCGTTCCAGCAGATTGCTGCGCCTCGCCATCTCCGGAAGGCCATGAGCCTGCATTGAAGGTGTTGGGTCTATTACGCGTGGTGAAGCCATCCGTCAGAGAAGTAATTGAAACTCTCTGACGGGACTCCCGGATTGAAGATGACCTGCCACCAGGAACTGGTCCAGGCATGACCCTACCTTAACAACCACCGATTCGGGTCAAGACCATAGAGTGGCCCTTGCTGTTAGCATAAGGATGCCAATTGGCGACCCTGAAGCCCGTATCCTCTTGCACACGTCCATGCCATCCATTTTAGGCAGATTGAGATATGGGCTGCCTAATGGCACTTCTTCACTTCGGCGTGCCTCCAACATCGCTTTAGCAACTCTCCAGGTGGTTCTGGAGAAGAAAAAGTGGATAAAAGGCCCACAAGTCTAAAGGGAATCAGTATCACAAACACATCAGATAGAACTCGAGCTACTTGGCCAGGCCACGTCCTTTGGGCCGTCTCGTCCGTCAGGCTGGGACTTCCAGGACTTTTTCCTCTTTTAGTCTGCTTATCTCACCTTCAGACATTTGCAACAATTCGCGGCAAATCTCCTCTGTGTGTTGACCAAGGAGGGGCGCTGCCGTGCTAGGGCGAAGAGTCATATTCGATATCTTGAAGGGTATGCCCGGATAAAGCCTCTTCCCAGCCACGGGATGATCTACCTCTATGACGGCACCTAACCACTTAAGCTGCGGGTCATTGATGGTATCGATAGAGCGCTGTGCCACCCCGGCAGCCACTCCAGCGGCCTGTAGTGTGTTCATCACCTCATGGGGATCACGCTCAATGGTCCACTCCTCCACCAGTCTATCCAGTTCATCGACATTTCTTAATCGGCTGACGGTGTCAGCGAATTTGGGATCCTTCGTCCAGCCAGGATTGCCGATGGCATTGCAAAACCCCTGCCACTCGTCGTTGGTGAACACGCTTATGGCACACCACTGGTCATCACCCTTGCAGCGATAGCAGCCATACGGGGCGGCGTACAAGCTTCTGTTCCCCATCGCCTTTGGCACCCGTCCGTTTACGGTGTACTCCAGGCAGAACTCACCGATGAGAGAGGCTGCCACCTCTACCTGAGACATATCGATGAACTGCCCCTTGCCTGTGCGGCGTCTGTAGTCGAGGGCAGCTATCACTGCCACAACAGCCTGCTTGCTGGCTATGTGGTCTGGTAAGGGGACATTAGAGCCCACAGGATAAGGGTCATCGGGATGGGCCCAGAGGTGAAGCACACCGGAGGCAGCCGCCAGCATGGGGCCATAGGCCTGATAATCGCTGTACGGGCCTCCCGCGCCAAAACCCTGGCTGCTGATATAGATGATGTCAGGCTTGATGCGGCGTACACTATTGTAGCCGAATCCCAGGCTCGCCATGACACCACCCCGGAAGTTCTCCCCGATAATGTCAGTCTTCTTAATGAGCTGCCTGACCAGCTTCTTCCCCTTCTCCGTTTTCAGGTTCACCCCAAAGCTGCGCTTATTGCGATTCGACTCGTTAAATCCAGGAATGTTGTTAATGTCGAACCCAATGGTTCTCATGAAATCCAGATTTTCCTTCGACTCTATCTTGATGACGTCGGCTCCAAATTCGCCCAGGATCTTGCCGAAGTCAGGAATTACAGCACCAGTGCCAAAGCTTATTACTCTTATGCCTTCCAGGGGAGCATTGGGCATTTTGACCTCCTTCTATATAACCCCAGCCCGTCTGAGGGCTGCCAGTTCATCCTTCGAGAAACCCAATTCTTGACAATAGACCTTCTCATTGTGCTCGCCGAGGCATGGGGCAGCGCGCCGGATTCGACAGGGAGTCTGAGTCCACTTATACGGAGGCCCTGGGCAACTGAACTTGCCCACCACCGGATGGTTCAGCTCAACGAAGAATTTTCTGGCCTTGGTATGGGGGTTATTGACAAAACCGGCCACGTCATAGATAGGAACGATGGGGACCCCCTCCCTGTGCCCCGCCTCAAAAAGCTCGAGCATGGTGTACTTCTTAGTGAACTCTAGCATCAGAGCATAAAGGTCAGCGGCGTTACCGATGCGGTAAATAAACTCCCTCCATTCTGGCAGGCGTAGCACTTCGGGTTCGCCCAGTATCTTGACCAGGGCATCCCACTGCCTCGGGGTGAGAGCCACCACCCGAACGTAGCCGTCCTTGCAGGGATACACCGGGTAAATGGAAGCCCCCATCCTCCACTCCGGCGCCGGCGGTGGAGCATCAGGGAAGATGTTATAGGAATAGATCGGCACCATCCAGGGATAGAGGCCCAGTCGCGCAGACTCGTGTACTGAGACATCAATGTATTGCCCTAATCCTGTGCTGCCGCGATGATAAAGTGACACCACAATAGACATAGCCGCCACCAGGGAGGTTGCATCATAGGCTGGCGTGCCTGGTATATTGCAAGGCGCTTTCTCAGGAAAGCCGCTGGTAATCATAGTGCTGCTCAGGGCAAAGTCAACGATATCAGAACCCTTCCAGTCCTTGTAGGGCCCAGTCTGGCCAAACTCGGTGATGCTTGCCTCAATCAGGCCGGGATTTATCTCTCTCAACACTGGGTAGTCCAGCCCCAATCTCTTCATGTACCCCGGAGGGTTGGTCTCCACCAGTACATCCGCTGTCTTTACCAGCCTCTTGAAGATAGCCTGACCGTCGGGAATTTCCAGGTCTAGGGTTATCCCATACTTGTTAGCATTGCGGAAAAGGAAATAGAGGCTTTTCTCCAAATGCGGCACATCGCCTGCGAAGGGTGGGATATTCCGGGTCGGATCACCCTGAGGTTTTTCAATCTTGATAACCTCGGCACCCATGTCTGCCAGCATTTTGGTACAGTAGGCGCCCTTACTATCGGCGAGATCCAGGACCCGGTATACGCTCAGCGCACCCCCCTGGTCTTTTGGCACGTGGCACCTCCTTCCACAGTTAGGCTATTCGGTAGCAGGACAACAAGAAAAAGGAGAAGAAACCTCCTCCAAACATAATCGCTCTTGATGACGATGACGGCCAAGAGCAATTTTCATCCTAAATAATACCTCAATAGTCTCCGTTTGGGAAGGTTGACTTCCTGCCCATGATAGCAAAGCGGTTGACAGGAGAAGAGTAGTGCTCGTTGGTCAGGGCACCTTAGACATGGTCAAGCAGTATTTGGAATGGCGAAAGCGATTTCCTTTATAAGGGTGACTTGCTGTTCCCCATCACCAGGTAGAGAGTTGACCAAATCTTCTGGAAGCTAGTGTAGTGTCTCTGGAAAGACTTAACAATAGAGCTACCTGTCCTTCCCAAAGGGAAGGACAGGAATCCAGAAGGTACGTACGGTAGATTCCGTGTCAAGCACGGAATGACATATTGTATGGTTATTACGAGGACACTACGCTAACAGCAATCCCAGTGCCCTTCGTTCATCTCTACCATTTTAGAGGCCTCGTCAGACTGGCGAGGTGTTTTTGTGCACCACGCGGTGATTGAGGATCAATCAACTTCCTGAATTGCTTGATAGCAGGAAGATGTAACCAATGCCTGATCTAGTAGCAATGTACCGAGGGCTGCGGGGATTGTCCTTTATCTTCTT
>JBGOXA010000197.1:0-4105 GCA_041478915.1 Dehalococcoidia bacterium | reverse complement strand
TTATTGAAATTTTGGTGATTCTTGGCGTTTTATCCCTGATTTCCACTATTTTGATTATCAATACGCATAAAGGCGGACAACAAGTGATTCTTTTCAAAGAGCAGGCAAAAATTATAAGCATTTTTTTCCGCGCCAAATCTATGAGCATTTCCACTTTTGCGAGAAGCATAAAGGCTGGGAGCTAATCGAGAAGGGGATAACCGAAATAGAGGGAGAATTTCCTGTAAACGCCTCCGGAGGTGTGCTGGCTACCAATCCTATCGGGGCCTCTCCCATGAATCGAATCGTGGAAGCTGCCCTCCAGATTCGCGGTGACGCCGGGGAGCACCAGGTTACCAGGGACGTCAAGACGGCTATTGCCTCCGCTCTCGGTGGCGCCAACTGGACAATGATGACACTGCTCAAGAGGTCTTTGTAGGAGGCGAGAGAATGACAAAGGAACCATCTCAGGAATATATTAACGTAACTGTTGACAAGCGTCGGTATTATCGATGGTCTACCGGCAAATACATAGGTAAGCTCTACAAGGAAGCGAAAGATAATAAGAAGCTGGTGACGAACCGCTGTCCCAAGTGTAAGGAGCTCTTATGGCCCCCCCCAGGCGGTCTGTGGAAGGTGCAAGGTTGAAACAGGCGAAGACTGGGTGGAGTTGAGCGATAAGGGTACGGTGATATGGTACACCTTGGCTGTCAGGCCTTTCCTGGATCCCCACCAGGGTATAGAGTGGGCCAATCCCCACCCCACCGCCTGCATCCTACTGGACAACGGTGTCTACTTTCGGCAATTCTTTGAGGAAAAGGACCCAAAGAAGCTGAAGGTCGGCATGCGGGTCGAGGCCGTTTGGAGAGGGGACGATGAACGCGGCGAAGGGACTTCTGACATCTTGTACTTCAGGACTATCGAGGAGTAGGAGGCTAAGAAATGAGCCATACACACAAGCTGGATGATTTGGACGTCTTCGTCTACGAGGGGTTTATACGTATCCCAAATACCTATTCTTCTGGTACTGTGGGTAGCCGCTTTCTTATTGAGATAAGGGACAATAAGAAATTACTGGGTACGAGGTGCCCCGTCTGTAACCGTGTCTACGTGCCGGCCAGGTCCACCTGTAAGCACTGCTTTGGCCAACTCAGCGAGTGGGTTGAGGTGAGTGACAAGGGAACTTTGCTAACCTATACTGTTGACTGCCAGTCGAATGCCATGCAGCCGGTGGAGCCTCCCGTCATATATGGCATAATTCAACTGGATGGGGCTGACACAGGTCTGCTCCACATGCTCGGCGAGGTGGACCTTGAGCAGTTGAAGGTTGGGATGAGGCTTCAGGCGGTGTTCAAAGATAAGCGGGTTGGCAGCATTCTGGATATCAAGTACTTCAAACCGTTGGGGTAGGAGTGGATAAATCCGGATAAGGTGTTGCTGACTACTCTAATACCCGCCGGGGCAAGCTTTGGTCATCTTGGCTGAACCAGGATTTTGATCTGGGAAGTAGGAGTGGCCAAATCCTGAAACATCTGGGGCACCCTTTCCAGAGGAACAATATCCGAGATCATACTCTCAACCTTCATCTTTCACTCCCTGAACAGCTCTAAGGCTTGAGAAAACTCGTCCAGATAAGAGAAGAAGCCTCTGACCTCCACTTCGTTCCATGTCCAGAGTTCAGGGATCACCTCTGCCCGGCCACCGCCGGCAACCAGCATGACCCTACCCTGCTTTCTCACGGCTTCCACCGCTTGCTGCAGAACTGGAGAAGCACCGGTGCACACAAAGGCTACATCCACACCCCCGGGGACAACAAAACCTATCTTCGGTTTCATCGTTGCCTACTTTCTCTGACTCTGTTCACGCAGCCTCACCGCCCCAGCGTCGTAGCCCGCCGATTAGAAACGAATCACGCTGCGTATCACCTCTCCTTGTTCAAGGGCAGCAAACGCTTCATTGATTTCGTCCAGGCTGTAGTACCGGCTGATCAGCTTGTCGATGGGAAGTTTGCCATCCATGTACAGATCAACATATCGCGGCACGTCAGTTCTGATTCTTACGTTGCCCAGCAGACTGCCGGTCAGCGTTTTGCCCAGCAGGAACTGGTAGGGTGGGGTGCTGAGCATGCTACCGAAAGGGGCAGCGCCAGCCAGGACACATGTCCCGGCATCGTGGATAGAGGCGAAGGCCTGGGCCATCACCTCTACGTTCCCAATGGACTCGATGGCATAATCGGCTCCCCCTCCGGTTATTTCCATAACGCGCTGCTGCGGGTCCTCACGGGAGGCGTTGATAACGTAATCAGCGCCAAGCTCCCTGGCCATCTCCAGTTTTCGATCCAATACGTCAATGGCGATGAGCTTGCCAGCTCCGGCTACCTTAGCCCCCATCACTGCGCTCAGCCCGACGCCCCCACACCCATAGATAACTATGCTTTCGCCGGCTCGAATCCTGGCTCTGTTTATCACACTGCCCACCCCAGTGCTGATAGAGCAACTGAGGAGACACACTACGTCCAGGGGGGCATCGTCCCGTACCTTCACCGCCGTGCGCTCATGCACCACGACGTACTCAGCAAAGGCGCTGGTGTAGAATATGTTGAGCTCCTGATCCCCTTTGTGCAGGCGTTTTCCTCCACCTGGTAGCGTACCCGTTATTAGCGCTGGCAGCACCTCTGAGCACAGCGCCGGTTGGCCCTCCACACAGCAGCGGCATTTCCCACAGGTGAAAATCGCCGGCAGTACCACATGGTCGCCGGGCTGGACAAGGGTGACACCAGGCCCGACCTTCTCCACGATCCCGGCGCCCTCGTGCCCCAGCACAATAGGAAACGGACTGGGATTCTCACCTTTAATGATGCCCAGATCGCTGTGACACACTCCTGTGGCTACCATCTTGACCAGTACTTCCTGGTCCTTTGGATCGTCCACCGTTACCTCTTCCACCCGCAACGGTGTGTTAGCCTCGTACAGTACTGCTGCCCTCATCTGCATGATTTGCGTCCTCCTTTCTCTACTGGCCGATAGCAGGCTTCCCTGGCACGATCATGATTAGCCTATCCTATCCTCCGAAACCTGACTGAGAACCTGATGCCGCCGCCTATTCTGAACGGTCTTCCAGTTACCCGGCCGGACGCAGAAGAAGCGAGGGGCAGAGCAACCAGAACCAGGGCAATACCCCCGGCTTTCCATCGCCCTGATTCGGGGCGACTTCAAGAACAACGGTCAAGGGTGGCCTCAAGGGATCACAGCTCGATGGTGTCCCAGTGGTTGAAGCCCTTCGAGTAGTCCAGGTAGTTGATGATGGTAGGGCTCACCCTGAGGAAGGGTATTTGCTCGATCGTTACGCTCCACGAGTCCAAATATTTCTTTACCTGGGGGAACTTGTGCGCGAACATCTTCTGTGCCCCAGAAAGCTCTGGGCTAGCTTCAAGCCACTCCACTGTGCCAGCCAACTGCACTGCTTTGATCTCGTCCCAGTCCAGAAAGTCCTCAGAGATGGCCAGGGCTACCTTGGGACAGAAGGCCATGTTCTTTGCCTTCTGGCTCGAAGGGTCGGTCATGAAGTAGATCTTCAGGCCGTCGTTAACGTAGGAGACAGTGCTGGCCTGCGGACTGCTGTCCTCCCTGATGGTGGCTAGAGTGCAGTGGCGGTGCGTGTCCAGATAGTTGACTACAGCCTTGGTAAGCTCCTCTTTCATCGCACCCCTCCCGTTCGGATCAGCGACGTTTGGCTTCATAAAAGGAATCCTTCTGGAGATTATAGCACTGCCGAAGCGGGTCGGACATACCAGGCTTTTAGCGGCTCTATTCTGATTTGTGTGGAAGAGGATAAGGAAATGTGGAGGTCTACAGGAGAAAGATACTTCTGGGTTTGGATCATCCCGTGACTCTTTCCACACAGTTTGACGTAGAGCCGCCACAGAGGTATGTTGTTGTCCAGGGAAAATGTTACCTTTATTGTTCAGCGATTTTGTCACCCCTTGTCATAGAAAGCTTTGTAAGATGTGCGCCAAGGATGATCGGGTCTTGGTTTATGTCCATGGCTACGGAGTATTCGTGTGACCATGGAGTCATCTATTAGTCTATTGGACCGGAGCAGGTGGCTATCGGCGGGTGCCTCTGTG
>JBGOXA010000127.1:0-5653 GCA_041478915.1 Dehalococcoidia bacterium | reverse complement strand
TTTGACGTTGTACTCCTCGAATTTGAGGTCCTGGTAGACAGGCGCATAATCCACCATCATGTGGTATATAGCATGGGTATTGTGGAAGAAATCAGGTAAGGTGACCTCCTCGGTAGCCAGCCCTCCGCCTACTTCAAACCTTTTCTCCAGGAGCAACACCTTTTGCCCTGCCTTACTCAGGTAGGCACCAACCTCTAGCCCGTTGGGACCACCCCCGATAATGATGACATCATACTTTTGTGCCATTTACCTCCTTTTGCGAGGTCCCTATACCTTATGTCTGCTACCTTCTGGTGCTAGAAACGAATCACGCTCCGAATTACTTCCCCCTTTTCGAGAGCTCGAAAAGCTTCGTTAATATCACCCACACCGTAATACCGGCTGATCAGCTTATCAATGGGAAGCTTGCCAGCCATATAGAGGTCTACATACCGCGGTATGTCAATCGACGCCCTGATATCGCCCTGGACACATCCAACCATCGTCTTGCCCATGAGAAATTCATAAGGTGCTACCGTGAGCATGTCCGTCACAGGGGCCATGCCAACAACAACGCACTTCCCTCCGATGTTGATGGAGCTGAAGGCCTGAGCTATGACATTCACATTCCCGATGCATTCAATGGCATAGTCAGCCCCACCTCCAATTATCTCCGTGATTCGCTGCTGAGGATCCTCCTTAGTAGCATTGACAACGTAGTCAGCCCCAAGCTCCTTCGCCTTTTCCAGTTTGCTGTCCAGAGTATCGACAGCTATCAGCTTGCCGGCCCCTGCCAGCTTAGCAGCCATGACCGCACTTAATCCCACACCGCCACAGCCAAAGATAGCAATGCTCTCTCCTGCCCTCAACCCGGCGGTGTTGAGTACAGCGCCTATGCCGGTGCTCGTCCCGCAGCCCAGGAGGCAAACGACGTCTAGTGGGGCGTCCTCCCGTATCTTGACTGCCGTTCGCTCGTGGACTACGGCATACTCGGCAAACGAAGACTGGCAGAAGAAGTGGCTCAGTTCTTGATCGCCCTTGCGTAAACGCTTTGCTCCGCTGGGCAGGGTGCCCATCATGTTATAACCCAGCATCTCAGTGCACCTGGTGAGCCGACCGCTGACACAGTAGCTGCACTTGCCGCAGGAATAGGCTACCATCATGATCACATGGTCGCCCGGCTGTAGAGAGGTAACCCCAGGCCCTACCTTCTCCACAATTCCAGCTCCTTCATGTCCCAGGACTATAGGGAGAGGAGCAGGCGCATCACCCTTGATGTTGGCGAGGTCGGTGTGGCACACGCCGGTAGCCACCAGTTTCACCAGAACCTCGTTGGCCTCTGGCTCGCCGAGGGTAACGTTTTCCACGCGCAAGGGTTGGCCAACCTCGTATAGTACTGCTGCTTTCATTAATCCTCCTCGCTTTCTAGTTTATACCTTTTGTGCTTGGAATTACAACGCCCATTTAATAGGCATGAGAAAGGGACGATAGACATGCCTGGCGAGAGGTTGGCCTAGAGGGCTACTGCATGTAGGTCTTGATGTAGTTCTCCATCAGGCGTGTCGGCTTCCACCACTTCTTCAGGCCCATGTCCTCGGCCGCCTTGTTGGCGGCAATATAGCCAGGCCCACCGGTCACCATGCCGCCAGGATAAGTCGAGGCGCCACACAGGTAGAGGCCCTCGATCGGCGTCTTGGACGTAGAGCATTCTATATTGGGGCGGTTGAAGCCTAGCTGCATCGGCGTGTAGTCGCCGTGCTTTACACCGCCACGGCGCATGTTCGGGAAACGTATCTCGATATCCACTGGGCTCTCGCCGTTGAGCATGATTATGTTCTCTCGCTTCATGTTGGGAGCGGCTTTCTGCCATTTGTCCAGTATGGCCTCCTGCAGCTCCTTGCCCCGTTTCTCCCAGCCGCCTTCAATCTCATAGGGGGCGTGCATCTGGAAGAAGGAAACCTTACCGGTTGGCATCCGGACCAGATGTGGGTCCCAGAAGCTCTCGCAGGTGACATGTCCGCCGAAGTTCTTATCCAGCTTACCCTTCATCACGTTCTTCCAGTGAGCCACCACCTGGTCAGTGCTCTCGAAGCCGATAACGGTCATAAAGCTCTCATTGGCCCAGGGGTCATCGCACTTGTATTTCGGCATTTCCGCAGAGACGACGTGCATGGTATAGTAGCTCCACTTATCGTACTTCCAGTTCTCGACGCTTTCTTTGAGCGTCCCGGGCAGCTTATCCTTGCCTATAAGATCGAAGAAAGTGGTGTGAGGGTCCAGGCTGGAGATGACCACTTTAGCGTTCAGGGTACGTCCCTCCCAGAGCTCCACCCCGGTAACCCTGCCATTCTGCATATTGATCTTGTTGACCTGAGACGCTTCCAATATCAGCCCACCGTTCTGGACGATCTCTCGTGCGAAGGCACCGGCTAACTTGTGCGATCCTCCCAGACAGTAGGCTTTGTCCCTGGCCCGGGTGAGCAACAGGGGCACAAAAAGCCCCACACCGGTCTCGTTGGGATCCAGACCCCACATACAGGTGGCATAGAGCATCAAAGCCCTGACACGGTCGTTCTCAAAAAACTCGCTCATGATCTGTAGAGGGCTCTTCTCATTGAGCTCTAGTAGCTCCCGGCCGACTTCGGTGCGCTGCATGCTCACGATCAGGTCCAGAGACGGCTGGGGCGGCAAATAGGTGGCTGGCCCCACTATCTCATCCATCATCCGCTGCCAGACTTGCACGTGCTTCCCGAAGGCCTTGGCGTCCTTGTGGGAGAACTTCAGTATGGAGTCGACAGTGTCCTCCACCATGCGCGTCAGGAGCAGAGTGCTCCCGTCGCCGAACACCATGGCCATCTGAAGATTGGGCTTGATCCAGGTCAGGGCGTGACGGTTCAGATTAAAGTCCTTTATGGCGGGCATGTAGTCCACCATCATATGATAGATGGCGTGCATGTTGGAGTAATAGCCGGGGAACAGAATCTCCTCTGTGGCCAGTCCCCCGCCCACCTCGTAGCGGCGCTCGATTATGGCCACCTTGGCTCCGGCCTTGGCCAGATAGGCCGCGGTCATCAGACCGTTGGGGCCGGCTCCGATGACGACTACATCCCAGTTGCTCTCGGTAGGAAACTCATCAAATATCTTCCCGGTAATCCCTTCCATTTATATCCTCCTTTCTTTCTACGGACGTCTGGCCGATTTCTTCCCCTGCTGGGGGATATACCACGGCGACGCGTACCACCAGTCACCAGGCTCGACCAAACCATCCTCAATCATGATGTGCATCATGTTGTAGGGAATAGCCATCAAGAACAAGCCTCCCGGATGGCAAGCCGTCTGGTTGCAAAGGTAGAGCCCATCAATGGGGGTGCGGTAGCGCGCCAGTTCAGGTATGGGACGGTTCTCTGCCCACTGGTCATGGCAGTGGCGGGTGCCGCACCAGGTGCCACCAATCAGCCCGGTGTTGCGAAATTCCGAGTCGTAAGGGCTGTTGGCCCATTGATAAACGATGTTATCCGAATTAACGTTCTCTATTACTTCACTCATTGACTGGCGAACGAAGGCGTCCATCTTGTCCTTCATCTTGCTGGCCGCCTCAAGCCCTCCGATGTAATACTCCGGTGGAGGGACATAATGGTAGACTGGCGAGATAAGATAGCGGCCAGGGACGGTGCACTGCGGATCCGTGGGATCAAACCTCTCGGCTGGAGTGATGATCCAGATTGTCCTTTCCGGGGGCATGGTGGGGAAACCTCTCTTGCCATCCACATCGGCCACATGCTCGTAGTAGATCTCGCGCGAGTCCATAGGGTATGGCCCGCCCATCATCTTTCCAAACTCAAACTTTGCCTTGGCGCGAAGGGGCTCGCGAGTGAGGAAGTGTGATACATAGATGCTGCCGCCCTTGATGCTGATATCATTTACCTTCCGGAGGAATCCGGCATCCACATGTTGCGGCCCGATCAGCTTGTTAAAGGTCTGTTTAACGTCAACGCCGCTGATCACGGCCTTCTGTGCCCAGATCTTCTTCTCGGCGCAGGTGGCAGTGTCCCTCAGTCGCACCCCAACAGCCGTACCGTCGTTGATAATGATCTCATCAACAGGACAGCAGGTACGCACCACCGTCCCGTGAGCTAGGGCACAACGCATAACGGCATGAAAATAGTCGTGCATGCCGCCGCGAGGAACTTGCTGCCGGTTATATATGACGCAGGCGATGTTGCAGCACCAGGCCGGGATGGCCACCCCGTGCCAGTGGCCCGCCGCTCCTGAGTACCAGGAAATGATCGCCTGTTGTGCCTTGAAAGGCTCGGTTTCCAAATATTGATCCATCAGGTCAAACAGGTCCATATCCAGCAGTTCCTCAGTCCACACGTCCGGCTGGTGCTTCTTGTAGACCTGCATGTAGGGGATGTTTTCCGCGGTTACTTCTACCTCTGGGGGGTGGGGTGGACACCAGAAGGTCGCCTGTAGCAACTCCCTGATGAAGGGAGGCTGCCCGAGTAAGCCGCTTAGCTTAGCATAGCCCATCTGGTCCTTTTGAGAGACTGGCGACACCCCGTAGGTAGTGGCGACGCCCCTCTCTACGTCTGCCGAAAGGTCGCCCATCTGGCTACGGCCAATGCGGAAGCCATACTTCCACAGCTCCAACTGCTCGAAGCCAGGCGCTGCGCCTCCATACATGATCATAGCATGGGGAGTGATGTGCACCCCAGGTACAGGCTCCGTGTTCTCAACGGCTCCCCCAGCCTCTGGCCTCTCCTCCAGCACGCATACGCTGGCCCCGCACTTGGACAGATAGGCCGCCAGGGTCATGCCATTAGGCCCGCCGCCTACAATAACAAAGTCATATCTTTCTTCTTTGGCCATGTTCATCTCCTACCTTAGTGGGATGATTGATTCTAGAGAACAGCCACCATCCACTTATTGTAGATTGCCTTTTCTATCTCATTATAGCCGATACTTTGCCCCGCTCGGGTACGTACCACGGGGACGGATACCACCAGTCACCAGGCTGGGCAATGCCGTCCTCGATAAGAATATGCATCAGGTTATAGCCAATGGCCATCAGGCACAACCCGCCAGGGTGACCAGAAGACTGGTGGCAAAGGTAAAGTCGGTCGATGGGCGTGCGATAGCGGGCCAGCTCCGGCAGCGGACGCTCGTTCCACCACTGGTCCCGGCAATGGCGGATTCCATACCATGAGCCGCCCAGCATGCCAGTGTTGCGTAGCTCCTCCTCACGAGGGGTGTTTGCCCAGTGATAAACGATGTTGTCCGAATTAAGGTTCTCGAACACCTGGCTGAAAGCTCGGCGCATATAAGCGTTCCACTTCTCCTTGTCCTTGTCCATGGCGTCTGGGCCCTCTACATGGTACTCCGGTGTGGTGACATAGACGCAAAAAGCAGCCTCCAGGTAGCGATCGGGCCTGGTGCAGGGCTGGTGTGTGGGGCTGAACACCAGCGACGGGGCAGCTGCATTCCACAGCAACCTTTCAGGCGGCAACGTTGGGCTGCCTTGCCGGGACATCACATCTGCTACGTTCTCAAAATAGATGTCCCGCGAGTCGCAAGGGTACATTGTACCACCCTCCTTGAACTTGGGGCGACGGCGAAGTGGTTCACGAGTAAGGATGTGGGATTGCCACAGGCTACCTCCCTTGAGGCTGAGGTC
>JBGOXA010000202.1:0-4006 GCA_041478915.1 Dehalococcoidia bacterium | reverse complement strand
CACAGAGGCACCCGCCGATAGCCACCTGCTCCGGTCCAATAGACTAATAGATGACTCCATGGTCACACGAATACTCCGTAGCCATGGACATAAACCAAGACCCGATCATCCTTGGCGCAGATCTTACAAAGCTTTCTATGACAAGGGGTGACAAAATCGCTGAACAATAAAGGTGACATTTTCCCTGGACAACAACACAAGATTTTGTACTGCGGCCTTAATCCGTGAGCGGGATAGGGGGTTCAAATATGGGCAGGTGAAGAGGTCATAGAAGACTGAGGGGGAGCAGATGGTGGAGTCCTTTGTTCTCACGAGCACCTTGAAGGTGAGTGTCTTAAGGATATGGGAAACCACCAATGTCCCTCCCCCGGGCCACAATCAGGCCGCAAAACCATCCCACGCCGCCGAAAAGCCATATCCCCCAGTTTTATGTCACCTTAGCTCACGGGTTAAGAGGTTGGGCCGAGCATGACACATTGTGGCGATCAACACTATGAAACACCTTCTCAGGATGCCACAGACCCTGGTTTTCTTGGCGTAATACTGCCAGAAAACGGCCGTCTACAGAGTAGGCACGGCACCGGTTAACTGGATGAGCCAATAAACGTTCATCCCCCAGAGATAACAACTTCCCATTCCCAACCAGCGCCTCGTTCTCCTTGCTGAGGATAGTCACCTCCCAACCAAGAAGCACCTCGTCAATGGGATACAGGAAACGGTGCCAGTAGCCAAGATGAAAAGCCTCTTCAATCAGAGGAAGAGACACAGCCTCGGAGATATGGAATGGCTCGCTCTTGAGACGAACCAGTTTTCTGAGATGAGCGCCGCAACCTATGGCTGCGCCTATATCCTGAGCCAAGGAACGAATGTAGGTCCCAGCACTGCACTCTACCTCAATGCTGACGACCGGAGATTGCCACTCTAGAAGCTCCAGGCGGAAAATTTGTACCGCCCTGGGTTTTCTTGGTACCTCAATCCCTTCCCAGGCAAGACGGTATAGGCGTTTCCCTTCATACTTTAGCGCACTGTACATCGGCGGCACCTGCTCGATAGGCCCACGAAAAGAGTCTAGCGTCTGTTCCACTTGCTCTCTGCTGACAGAGGATGGATCGCCCCTTTTGACCACCATACCAGTGGCATCATAGCTGTCGGTAGCCACCCCAAGTTCGATCTCAGCTTGATAGGTTTTCCTAACTTTTGCCAAGAATCGAATAACCTTGGTTGCTTGCCCAAAGCAAACGACGAGGACACCAGTAGCTTCTGGATCAAGGGTACCAGTATGCCCTACCCGGCGCTCGCCACTCAGGCGTCGTAGCAGTGAGACCACTGAGAAGGAGGTCCTACCTGCGGGCTTGAAGATATTCAGGATACCATCAACACTCACCTTGTTCGTTTTCTCCAGCTTCAGCAGTGGTTATCTGGTGGATTAACTGGAGAACCTGAGATGCCTGGTCGATGGAATCATCGTAGTGGAAGCTCAATTGAGGGGTGTACCGTAACCTGAGACGATGACTTATTTCTCTGCGCAGGAAACCACAGGCAGCAGTCAAAGTCTCCAGCACTTCCTTTTTCTCCTCTTCGCTGCCCATGACGCTCACTAATACCTTAGCGTAACGCAGGTCAGGAGAGGTGGAAACCTGAGTCACAGTTACAAAACGAGCCAGCCTTGGGTCCTTAACCTCGCGCAGCAATAATTGGCTTATTTCTTGGCGGATAAGGCTATTCACCCTCTCAATGCGCCGACTCATCAACTATCTCCATCCGATAAGCCTCGATTATGTCACCTTCCTGAAACTGCTTGAACCCTGTCACCCCCACACCAGCTTCAAACCCGGCCGTCACCTCTTTCACATCCTCCTTAACGCGTCTCAGGCTGCGGATGGTACCTTCGTAAACTGTTTCCCCCTGGCGTATGACTCTAACCAGATCGTCTCGCTGTAACCTGCCGTCAGTAACATAGACCCCGGCTGCCTTTCCAATCTTGCTGGCCGAGAATACGGCCCTCACCTCTGCGTGTCCCTGGACGGTCTCGCCATATGAGGGCTCCTTCATACCCTTGATTGCTCGCTGGACATCGTCTATCAGATCGTAGATTACGCTGTAGAGGCGGATGTCAACCCCTTCCAGTTCCGCCATCCGCCGTGCACCCAAAGTTGGTTGAGCGTCAAAGCCAATGACAATCGCCTTGGAGGCCAGGGCTAAGAGAACATCACCCTCGGTGACACTACCGCTGCCAGAGTGAATGATTCTCACTTTCATCCCTTCTGTCTCCAACTGCTCCAGGGAGATCTTTATCGGTTCAATGCTTCCCTGGACACCGGTCTTGAGAACAAGGTTAAGCTCTCTTGTTTGCCCTTCCTTAACCTCGGCAAACAGGATATCCAAGCTGAGGACTCTCGTTGGCCTCTGGGATCTGAGTCGTTTTTCCGCCTGCCGCTGCTGGGACAAAGCCCGCGCCTCTCGCTCACTGCCCACCACTGTGCATGTATCTCCAGCCTGAGGTACACCACTCAAACCCAAGACCTTAACTGGGGTCGCTGGCTCTGCCCGCTTCACCCGCTTGCCAGTGTCACTGAACATGGCCTTCACCTTGCCCCAATTGTCCCCAACGACCACCGGGTCCCCCACTTTAAGGATACCGCTCTGCACTAACACCGTAGCCAGGGGGCCTCTTGTCTTGTCCAGTTCTGCTTCAATGACCACACCGCTAGCCGGGCAGTCCACGTTCGCTTTCAAGTCCAGCATCTCCGCAACAATGAGGATGTTCTCCAAAAGCTCGGAAACACCCTGCTTCAGCTTGGCGGAAACGGGCACGCAGATAGTATCCCCACCCCACTCCTCGATAACCAAACCTTCTTCATTAAGCTGTTTCTTCACCCACTCCAAGTTGATACCAGGCTTATCAATCTTATTCAGGGCCACCACAACAGGTACCCCAGCCGCCCGAGCATGGGCTATGGCCTCTCGAGTCTGGGGCATTACCCCGTCATCGGCTGCCACTACAAGGACAGCGATATCCGTTGCCTTAGCCCCTCTGGCCCGCATAGCCGTAAAAGCCTCATGACCCGGAGTATCCAGAAAGGTTATCTTCTTGCCATCCATTTCTGCTTGATAGGCGCCAATGCGCTGGGTGATACCCCCCGCTTCAGTGGCCATTACATTTGTTTGTCGGATGGCATCCAAAAGTCTGGTCTTGCCATGGTCGATATGCCCCATAACCGTGACCACAGGGGGGCGAGGTTGAAGCTGTTGCCCTAGCAACGCTGCAGTGGCAACAGCAGGCTCGGGCGTTGCCTTTTCTATTGCTTTGTAACCCAGATCTGAGGCAACTATCGCCGCCGTTTCATAATCAATGGTCTGGTTGAGATTCGCCATGACGCCGTTCTGCATCAACTGCCTGATCACTTCCACTCCGCCGATCCCAAGCAAATCAGCCAGTTGTTGCACCATCAGCGACGGCGGAAGCTCAATCTGGTTCCCCGCTTTGGCAGGAACTTTTTCCTTTGTGCTTTTCCTAGGCATTCTAATCCTTCACGCTCAGAGCGATCGCTCTTGTCATCTGGGGTTGAGCGTTTTCCCAAACGCTAGCAGGTTCTGACGATTCTCAACACTCATTCTCCCCCGTAGCGCACGCTCCAACTTGTCCTTCTTCAACCCCATCTGCCAGCAATCTGCTGATGGGCAAAGATAGACACCCCGCCCCGCTTTCTTCCCTGAAGGATCCACCTCTACTGTGTCATCCACAGTATAAACCAAGCGGATCAACTCTCGCTTGGGCCTGACCTCACGGCAAGCAACGCAGGTGCGATTCGGGATATGCCTCACGGGCTGAGCTTGACCCGTTCTACTCATCTTCACCGCCAACCTCACCGCCAACTTCACCGCCAACCTCTAAATCTGCTCCTTCGCCAAGATCCGAATCCTCGTCCGCTATACGCCGGCGTCGTACTGTCTTTTTCGCCTTCGTTTTTGCTGGTAGCTCGCCCTCAGCAGCGCTCTCCTTCTT
>JBGOXA010000028.1:0-10594 GCA_041478915.1 Dehalococcoidia bacterium | reverse complement strand
GTGCTCTGGGGAGGAGGGCTTTGGTCGTCCCTACAGACGTCGCCAGGAGCCAGGCCATAGACAACCTGGTGGCCAAAACGATGCGCGAATTCGGCCGGATAGACATACTGGTCAATAACGCTGCCATAGGCACTCCTATGAGGAGCCTGGATGTCCCCGAAGGTTACTGGGAAGAGGTCATCCATACCTGTCTGACCGGAGTCTTCCTCTGCAGCAGAGTAGTAGCCAGGGTGATGAGAGAGCAGGCAGGTGGCAACATCATCAATATATCTTCCGGGGCTGGCGTCACAGGAGCTTCCAAGCAAGCCGCCTACTCCTCGGCTAAGGCAGGGGTGATTACCCTGACCAGATCTCTCGCCTGGGAGTGGGCATCCTACAACATCCGGGTGAACTGCATTGCCCCGGGCGCGGTGCTTCATGAGAGGACAAAAGACTTCTTCAGCATCGTACCGCAGTGGCTGGATTTTCAGGCGATTAAGCGGTGGGGGACCCCTGAGGATATAGCTGCCGCCTGCGTTTATCTTGCCTCCGATGCGTCGGAGTGGGTCACTGGCCAGACCTTCAACATAGATGGCGGCAGTCACACGCCCGCAGAGGTGGACGACAGGGTCATTGATGCGATAATGGCTACCTTTGGTTCACCTCAGCCTTCGGGTGATGGTGGTATGGGTGGTGCGCAGTCAAAGTAATCCTCCCTGAAAAACTCGTCTTTGAGGCAGGTGAGACCCAGGTTGAGGGCCGATTAAGCAAAGGACAGCCTTCGGGGGGGACTTGATGACCCGAAAATAGGACAGACGGGGTTGAGGATACCAGGGAAAGGAGTAGAGGACAATGGTAACACTGTTCACATTCAGGAGCATAGGGAAGTTTCACTGCGACTGGCACTTTGAGTTGAATGACAAAGGGACCTACTGGGACTGGCTGTGGCTGGATGGCTGGACCGAGCAAGGCTACTGGTATGGACTGACCCTGGCCTGGAGAATGGAGATGCTGGAGCACCGGGTGGGCTGGGACAAGAAGGACTGGCCGGTGGTGGATATGCTGGTCACCAACCCGCAGGGCGAGACGCATCGTGTTATCAAGGCCTTTCCTCGTGAGCAGTTCAAGGCCGAGGAGCCGTGGGGAGTAACCATCGGTGACAACTACCTTAAGGGTACGGCTGACAAGGACGGCAAGCCGACGGGATACCGTATTAAGGTGCTCATGGATGGCGCTGGTATGGATGTCACCTGCAAGGGGACAGTGCCTGGCGTGCGGTTCGTGGAGGCTGAGCACGGCTATACCTTCTACAGGAAGAAGGAGAACCTCGCCGTGGGATGGTGGCCGCTGCTGAGTCGAGCCGACATGGAAGGCACGTTCACCTGCTTCGGCAAGACAGCTAATGTCAAAGGATTGAGCTACGTAGAACGCCAGCTCGGCAACATCACCTTCCAGGGCATTATGCCCCACTGGTCCTATGGCCACTTCTTTGCTGGCGACTACACTGCCCTTTGGATAGACAATACCTCACCAGGGCCCGCCTATCGCCATTTCTCACCGCTGGTGCTGTTCAAGGGCCCGCACCCGATCCTGAGCACGCATAACCTTAATCTTCACCAGGAGACGTTCGTACTCGACAAGGAACACGGTAATATGCCTTATCCGCCCGTAGAAACGCTTCATGCTACCGAGGGCAACATTGAGCTCACCACACAGACCGACCCCGGCATAATCGTGGGCTGGGAGCATGTCACCAAGACCTCAGACACCGATGTCTCTGAGGAAAATCCGGTGGGGTATCACAGACAGTACGGCCCGATCAATGTCCAGATTCGCCGTTGGGACCAGGTTGAGCGACTCAAGGGCGTTGTGCTGAGAGAGTTCGGCTGGATGACCGAGTGGTTCCCGGTGCCCAAGCCCACGAAAAAGGCGTAGCCGTCCGTTCGAAGGTGCTCGCCGCAGGATCACCTCGGCCTGGTTGGGGTGGTCCCGCCTTCCTGCAACTTGTACCAAGGCCAGGCACAGGCACGGCTCAGAGGCGTAGCGTTGGACCACTTTGTAACTGATTGCTTGGGTATGGCAAAATGTACTAACGATACGGCTGAGACCCGCATATGGATGAGACATTTGATGCAATAGTAGTTGGAGCCGGACCGGCAGGGTGTGCTGCGGCGTATAGGCTGGCCAGGGAGGGGCTACAGGTGCTGGTGGTGGAGCGGGGAAAGTTTGCCGGGTCCAAGAATGTCACCGGAGGGGTGCTTTATGGCCCGGTGATGGGCAATCTGATTCCCAATTTCTGGGCGGAGGCTCCGGTGGAGCGACGTATCAGTCACCACGTGATCACGCTACTGTCTGAGAAGTCCTCGCTGTCGATTGATTACAATGCGGGAGATTCAGAAAGGCACAACGGTTTCAGCATACTCAGGTCCAAGTTCGACCGCTGGTTTGCCCGGAAGGTTGAGGAGGCGGGGGGGATTGTAGCCACCGGGCTGAGGGCTGATGATCTCCTGTGGCAAGATGGGAGGGTTGCCGGCATAGTAGCCGGTGGGGATAACATCGCTGGCAGTGTGGTGATCGCTGCCGATGGAGTTAATTCGCTTTTGGCCGAGAAGGCGGGTCTTGGAGTTAAGCTATCGCCAGATAATGTTAACCAGGGAGTGAAAGAGGTTATCAAACTCCCGCGAGAGATCATTGAAGAGCGCTTTAATTTGTCGGGCGATAATGGGACAGCCATCCACTTCCTGGGTTTCTGCACTCAGGGAGTGCACGGTGGCGGTTTTCTCTATACCAACAAGGAGACCATCTCTCTTGGGGTCGTGGTGCAGCTAAAGGCGCTGGTGGAACACAATGTGAAGGGCGTTGAACTGCTTGAGGGTTTCAAGGCCCATCCCACAGTACGGGAGCTAGTCAAGGGTGGAACCACGGTAGAGTACTCTGCCCATCTGGTCCCCGCCGGTGGCTTGAAGATGGTACCGCGTCTCTACACTGATGGTCTGCTGGTCGTCGGTGATGCCGCAGCGCTGGTGGTGGCTACCGGACGGGCACTTGAGGGGATCAATTTCGCCCTCGAGTCGGGCATGGCCGCCGCCGAGACAGTGAAGCGAGCCAAGGGGAAAAACGACTTCACTAAACAGACTCTGAGCGTATATGAGCAGCTTCTCGCCCAGAGTTTCGTGCTTCAGGACCTGAGGACTTTTCAGAAATCAGCCCAGTTCCTGGAGAATATGCGTCTCTACAGCGTCTACCCAGAACTTGCCTGCCGGCTGGCAGAGAGGATCTTCGACGTTGACGGAAAACCCAAGAAGAAGGCGTGGCAAATCATAAGAGAAGAAATGAAGGGTAAGGTCTCTATCTGGCAGATGATCAGAGACGCTATGTCGGCGAAAGGGGCGACATGAGTCCCATGACCATAGCGGAAAGGCTGGCGCTCAACAAATATGATGTGGATGCGGAGCCGCACATCCACTTGAAGGCAGAGACCTGCCAGAAATGCGATCAGAGTCCATGCCTCTACATCTGTCCGTCGGAATGTTTCAAGTTGCGGGAAGGGAAACTCAGCTTTGCCTATGAGGGCTGCCTGGAGTGTGGTAGTTGCCGGATAGCTTGTGATAAAGGTGCCATAGAGTGGTCATATCCCAGAGGCGGATTTGGAGTATCTTTTGAGTACGGATAGGAAGATTGCCCCATGAATATCATTGTCTGTATCAAGCAGATCATTGATCCAGAGATGCCACCGGCGAAGTTCAAGGTGGACTCGCAGGCCAAGAAGGTCATCCCCCCTGAGAGCATACCGCTTAAAGTCAGTCCTTTTGATGCTCAGGCGGTGGAGGCTGCCCTGCGGATCAAAGAGAAGCAGAGTGCCACGATAACTGCCTTGACCGTGGGACAGGCGACAGCGTCAGAGGCGATAAAGCATGTGCTGTCGATGGGAGTGGATGAGGGCATAATCCTGAGTGATGCCGCTTTTGAGGGCTCTGATGTCTTCGGTACAGCATATATCTTATCCCAGGCGATAAGGAAGATAGGTAACTACCATCTCATTCTTTGTGGAAGGCAGGCTGCCGACTGGGACATGGGGGTGGTAGGATCCGCCCTAGCCGAGTATCTGGGCATACCGGTGGTAACTCTAGCTAGGAAGGTAGAGGCCTCTGGGGCCAATCTGAGGGTCGAGAGGGTGATACCGGATGGGCATGAGGTGGCAGAAGTGGCGTTGCCTGCGGTAGTGACGGTGAGCAGCGAGTTGGGGCAGCCGCGCCTGCCCTCTGGGAAGGGCATCATCATGGCTGCCAGGAAGAAGGTGCCTATTTGGAGCGCCAAGGACATTGAATGCGATCTGTCCCGAGTCGGGGCTGGCGCAGCCCGCAGTGACTTGATGGCCCTCTTCATTCCCTTGCAAAAGAGGAGGGGGGAGATGGTGAACGGTGAAAACGCTGCCGATGCAGCGGCGAAGCTGGTTTTGCGGCTAAGAGAAGAGAAGGCAATCTAGAATGGTGAGAGTGATGCCTTATGGCTGACTATCGTGGCGTTCTGGTCCTAGCTGAGATACGAGACCAGGCAATTGCCCCAATTACCAGGGAGTTGCTTGGTGTGGGTAAAAAGCTGGCTCAAGATATGGGGGAGGGGCTTAGTGCCCTTTTGTTGGGGAGCGGCTTAGGGGCCGCGACCAAGGAGGCTATCGCCTTAGGTGCTGACAAGGTCTATGTTGTGGATGGTACTGCCTTCGCCTCTTATAACAGCGATGGATATCTGACTGCGGTGACTAAGGTGTGCCAGGAGATACGGCCGGCTGTCTTCCTCATGGGTCAGACTAGTACAGGGAGGGACCTGGCACCCTTGGTGGCGGCCAAGCTGGGAGCTTCGCTCTCCACAGACTGTGTTGATTTCAAGATAGACCCCGCCACTAAGAAGCTGGTGCAGACACGCCCGGTGTACGGTGGGAATGCCCTAGCGGTGGTGGTATCGAAGGCATATCCCCAAATAGCGACTGTGCGAGCAAGAGCCATGAAACCGGCAGAACCAGATGCCTCCAGGCAGGGTGAGGTGATTGCGATTGACGTGGGTAGCCTGGAGACTAGAGTGAGAATAGTGGATGTGGTAAAGATGGAGACGGGCCAGGTGAAGCTTGAAGAAGCCAAGGTAGTTGTGGCTGGCGGGGCGGGCATAAGCGAGGCCAAAGATTTTGATCTGGTGAAGGAACTGGCGGCAGTACTAGGGGGCGCAGTGGGAGCCACAAGGCTGCCCTGTGAAGATGGACTGGTGCCGTGGGGTTTTCAGATAGGGCAGACGGGCAAGATAGTAGCTCCCGACCTTTACATCGCTGTGGCCATCTCCGGTGCCCCACAGCATATGGCTGGGTGCTCGGGGTCCAAGTGTATTGTGGCTGTAAACAAGGACCCGCAGGCAAACATATTCAAAGTGGCCGATTTCGGAATAGTGGCAGACTACAAACAGGCCTTGCCGGTGATGATCAAGAAGTGCCAGGAGGTCAAAACTAGCCACTAATGAGAAGCCTCTGCGCTGTTCTGTTCTTGCCGCATTGTGAGCCATGAGGCCGCCGGCCTTGATTTCGTTGAACAGTTAGCTGAGCGGAAAGGGGACAAATGGAATTCAGGTTGACGCCGGAGCAGAAGGACTTCCAGGAGCGAGCTAGGCGGTTTGCGCAGAAAGAAATTGAACCCATTGCCGCCCAGGTAGATGAGGACGGCAAGATACCGCCCGATATGAATGAGAAGTTGGCCAGAGAGGGCTTTGTTGGGATGCTAATCCCGAGGCAATACGGTGGCACCGAAGCGGGCATGCTTAACTGCGTCCTGGCTTTTGAACAACTGAGCTATCCCATCTGCCAATGCTTCGAAGCAATGGGCAACAACATCGTGGGCCGGGCCATCACGCTATGTGGCACCGAAGAGCAGAAACAGCGCTATCTTCCTTTGTTGGCCCAGGGCAGGCTGATGGGAAGCTATGCTTTTACTGAGCCCGGCACAGGCTCCGATCCCAAGTCCCTGGTTACCACTGCCCGTCTCGAGGGAGACTACTGGGTGATCAATGGCACCAAGCGGTTTCATAGTATGGGGCATCAGAAGGGGCCAGCCATTATCTTTGCCAATGTGGATGGCACAAAGACAACGGCTTTCCTGATAGACAAACTCGGAGAGGGTTATCGTTGCTCCAAACCCTTTGACCTGATGATGGGCCGGGGATTGGAGACGGTAGATACCAGGTTTGAGGACCTACGGGCGCCAAAGGAAAACGTTCTTGGCACGGTAGGTGGTGGCTTTAATATCCTTTTCTCCATCACTGCTGAGGGTAGGCTGACGCTCTCGGCCGTCGCCATAGCGTTAGCCCAGGCTGCTCTAGACGAGTCTGTCCGGTTTGTCAGGGACAGCTTGGTGGGCGGACGACAGAATGGCTCTCTTCAGACCACGAAGTGGCTTCTAGCTGAGATGGCAATGAGAATACCGCCAGCGCGCGTGACAGCCTACAGGATCGCGTGGCTCACGGACACAGGGCAGGACACCCGCATGATCAGCGCTGTAATAAAGCTTTTCGCTTCCAGGATAGCCACCGAAGTAACGGATATGGCCATGGATGTCCACGGGCTGTCTGGGCTGGTCAAAGGTTCCAAGATGGAGAGGATCTACCGACAAGCAAAACAATTTGATCTGACTGAGGGTACGAGCGAAGTACAAAGGACTATTGTGGCGGGCTCTGTCTTGATGCAGTAGTCAAAGACACAGCATGATTAGTTTTGGCGGCAAGCTCGGGAGGGAGTAATGGAATTCGAGCTAACTGAAGAACATAAGATGTTCCAGAAACTGGGCAAGGACTTCGCCGACAGAGAGATTGAACCCGTAGCGGATGAGATTGAGAAGGAAAGCAGAGTGCCTGAGGATATGTTGGGGAAACTGGCAGCCGTCGGGCTGCTAGGCATAGCGGCTCCGGAAAGGTATGGGGGCCTTGGTGTGGGCTTTCTCACCTACATCCTGGCAGTAGAGCAGATACATTATCCCTGCACTCCATGCAGCTGGCTCCTGGTCGCCAACGAGTTCGCCGATGTACTCAGCCGAGTCGGGACAGAAGGTCAGAAGGCCGAGTTATTGCCGCCCGTGGTCGAGGGCCACATGCTGCCTAGCTGTTCCTTCGCCGACGAGATTGATGGAGTTGGCCCTGCTGCATTGAACACGACCGCTCATTTGGATAAGGGCTATTGGGTGATAAACGGCACGAAGCGTTTTCATACCTTCGGGCACGTTGACGGCCCGACCATCATCTTTGCCAGGACGGGTAAGGGCGAAGTGAGCTCATTCCTGGTGTCCAAGAATATAACCGGATACACCTCTTCAAAGCCAATGGCGTTACTGGGTTTAAGAGGGTTGGAAATCGTAGACACGTATCTTCACGACGTCAGAGTACCAGAAGATAGTCTGCTGGGAGAGAGAGGAAAGGGTTTGGAGGTCGCGCAGATGGTGGCAGTGGCTAGCAGGCTACGCCAAGCCATACAATCGGTGGCATGCGCGCAACGTGCCCTGGACGAAGCTATAAAGTACTCCAAGGAGCGGACCCGCAGAGGAGTCCCGATAGCCTCCATGCAAGCTATCCAGTGGTTACTAGCCGAGATGGCCATGAGGATAGAACCAGCACGTTGGTTAACCTATGAAGTCGCCTGGTCGAAAGAGCAGGGTGAAGATACAAGCATGCAAAGTGCCATGTCGAAGCTGTTTGCGGCTCGCACGGCGAAAGAGGTAGCCAATATGGCGATTCAAGTCCACGGCTGCTACGGACTCACCAAGGATTACAGGATCGAGAGAATTTACCGGCAGGCGAAGATGTTTGAGTTAACCGAGGGTTCTAAGGATGCTCAGGCATCGGTCGTGGCAGATGCTCTCCTCGCCAGATAGCAGCAGCGCGATATCTTTGTGGGTCTGACGGGTCAAGAGTTGAGATATTCAAATGCCAGTGAGTTTCATATAAGGGAAGGGGGTTGATCGTGTCATACGAGAGGATTCTGCTGGAGAAAACAGAGTACGTGACGACACTCACTCTTAACAGGCCGGATAGATACAACGCCATGGATCTGACGTTCCTCCGCGAGTTCAAAGAGTGTCTGGATGAGTTATCGGAGGATGCTGACACCAGGGCTATCATCATCACCGGGGCAGGACCCTCATTCTGCCCCGGCCTCGATGTTGAGATTGTTGGCAAAGCGGCGGCTGATCCCACCGGCTCGGGGATGGGATTGGGGACCATTGACCAGCCCTTCGCGTTGTCGCAAAACGTGCCGGACTCTCTGCGGACCTGTAAGAGGCCCACCATTGCCGCCATCAATGGTGCCACTGCTGGCATGGGCCTGGCCCTGGCCTGTTTCTGCGACTATCGCATTGCCTCAGAGAAGGCAACCTTTACGACAGGCCTGATCAGACTGGGACTGGCAGCAGAGCTGGGGCTTACCTACATCCTTCCCCGTCTCCTCGGCCTGCCTGTTGCCCTGGAGTTCCTGAGCACTGGACAGAGGAAAGACGCCAGGTGGGCCGAACAATTTGGCCTGGTGAGACAGGTAGTACCACCCGATGAACTCATGAAAGCAGCCCGGACACTGGCTGGCACGCTAGCCTCGATGCCACCCGTGGCTATGCAGATGTTGAAGCAGTTGGTCTACAAAAGTCTGGACAACAGCTACGAGGCGCAGATTCTCAAGGAAGGCTTCGTCGGGACCATGCTGTCCCAGACACAGGACCATAAAGAGGGAATCCAGGCCTTCCTGGAGAAGAGACCACCCGTTTTCAAGGGGATATAGACCACCGAGTCTGGACATCTGTTGGCTTGATTGGCATAATTTGGAATGTTGGTCAAAGGGGATACTCGGTCTTTGTGCCGTATGGTGACAAGGATACAGGTTGGAACAACGGCCCAATAATGGACCGCGAAGCTACCTCAGTTTCTTAATAAGCTCTTCCTTGGCAATACTATTCCACAAGCTTACCTTGTTAAGAATATCACCTAACGTTCCTTTAGCAATCACCTTATGGGCCGGAACGGTGATGTTGTGCTCACCCAGGGGTGTAATCCTTCTCAATCTTACGTGACTTCCCCGTCGCCTTATGACTTCATACCCCAGAGTCTGAAGAAGCCTGATAACTTCTTCACTACTAACCTACGGTAGCTTTGGCATCCGTCAGTTTTACCTCAGATAATGTCAGGATGGTGATAGGCTCATCTATATCCCCATAATGGACCGCCACAGCCTCCTTTATGTTCTCATGTAACTCATCCAAGTTTTTGCCTTGAGTGAAAATATCTTCACCTATACCGCGAGCACACCAGAATTCGCCATCAAAGTAGGCCTCTATCTTAACCAGCATATCTAGTGTAGTGTCCTCGTAATAACCATACAGTATGTCATTCCGTGCTTGACACGGAATCCCACCGTACATGCCTTCTGGATTCCTGCTTTCGCAGGAATGACACGGGTAGCTCTATTGTCAAGTCTTTTCAGAGACACTACACTAGCCTCCTGCAACCATTATATCTCATTCATACGCTCTTCGCCTTCACCAGCCTATTCTTCTATTCAGCTATCAGGGAGCAGTAGTGGCCAAAATGGCGGCTTGCTCACCGGCGACATAACCCGTGGAGAAGGCTGCTTGCAGGTTATAGCCGTCGGTGTCGCCATCGATGTCCATCACCTCACCACAAAAGTAGAGCCCGGTGACCAGCCGCGAGGCCATGGTGCGTGGGTCTATCTCGCTAAGGGAGACGCCACCCGCAGTGACCATAGCAACAGCCAGAGGCAACGGGCCTTTGATATTGAAGCGTAGCGACTTGAGCAGGCATCGCAGCCGTTCCCTCTCCTCGGCAGTAATCTGATGACCGGGTTGGGATGGTGGGATACCAGTCATCTCGACAAAGGGGTTGACCATCTTGTGCGGTAGCAGCCCCTGGAGAATATTACGATAGCTCCGCTGGCTATGGTGGTTGAAATCTTCTTGAAGCCGCTGGCTTAGTTCCTTATGGTCAAGCCTGGGTTTCAGATCGATAGATACGCTGACAGGGCCATGCTCAAGTGCATCGACTATGGCAAGACTCATCCGTAATGTGATGGGGCCGCCGATGCCAAAGTGAGTCAGCATCATGTCGCCCATACGGCTTTCTATGACAGGAAAGTGGGCAGGTTTATGCCCTCGCCCTGAGTTACTGTTTGGTGTCATCAACGGGTCAATCTCATCGGCAGGGCACTGGTATGCAGTCAGGCGCACATTGCGCAGGCTGATACCTTGCATGCTGCGGGCCAACTCGACTTCGTATGCTGCCAGGGGAACCAGGGCAGGACGTAGCTTGGTGATAGTGTGACCAAGGGCAGCAGCCATACGATAACCATCGCCAGTAGAGCCAGTGCCGGGAAACGAAGCACCGCCGGTTGCCAGGATAACCCCCTTCGCAGGGTACGTCCCTTGCTCCGTTTGTACACCCGCCACCCGCCCCCTATCCACCTGGATATTGGTTACTCGGACGCCGGCCTGCAACTGTACTCTATTGTCAGCCATGTACCGCTCAAAAGCCCGTATCACATCGCGGGCATTATTGGAGGCGGGGAAGACGCGTCCATCACGCTCAGCCC
>JBGOXA010000305.1:0-2871 GCA_041478915.1 Dehalococcoidia bacterium | reverse complement strand
CCCCCAGCTTTGTCTTCTCTGTACTAGCCTGCCTGCTCATCAAAAAGAGAGAAGCATAATGTCAAGTGACCTGCACAAAACAACAAGATCTTCAGGAGATTGCTGGGTCGGGCGTTTTCACCCGTTAGCTTTGGGGGACTTTCTAGTGCCCACCAAGGCAGGGAAGGAGACTGGGGTCATGCTTAACCTGGAAGCAGTTTGCCATTCTGGCTGAGGAAGCGTTTGAGGGTACTAAGCTCATCGAGCCTTTGAGAGTCATGAAAAACACGGCATTCTGGAGATTGTCCTGCCCAAGGTGCCCGAAGTAAAGCCGAAGAAGATTGAGATCGGGGGCAAATCTGAGGCTAAGTCCTGATCTCTGCGGTTCCGCTTCCCAGTCCCTTGTTATGGCGGATGTTTACGTGATAAAATCCCAGCTAGTTTGAAAGAGTGGCAGGGGGAGACTTTGGCCCTGTCAAGAGGAGGGGGAAATGAGTGCTAAAGTGGTGAAGGTCTATTCCACGCCTACTTGTCCGTACTGTAAGATGGCTAAAAAATTTCTGGAAACGAATAAAATTCCATACCAGGACTTAAACGTGGCCGGGGACAAGGCAGTCCTCGAAGAAATGATTCACAAGTCAGGGCAGATGGGAGTACCGGTGATAGAGGTCGATGGGGAGTTTGTGGTCGGGTTCAATCAGGCCTGGTTGAAAGAGAAGCTGGGGCTGTAGCTGGGAGTTGGTTTTGACAAGGCAGGGGTATCGTGTATGATTTGATTATTGTTGGCGGTGGTCCAGCCGGAATGACGGCGGCAGTGTATGCTGCCAGGAAGAGATTGAACACTTTGCTTCTCAGCAAAGATGTGGGAGGTCAGGTCCTGTGGACGATGGGGGTGGAGAACTACATGGGCTATCAGTATATCGAAGGACCCGAGCTGATGCAGAAGTTCGAGGAACAGGTGAAGCAGTTCCCCCTGGACCAGAAGATAGGGCAGGGGGCGTCGACCTTGTCGCGGGTAGATGTGGGGTTTGAGGTCAGAGCAGAAGGAGGGGAAAGCTACCAGGCAAGGGCGGTGATAGTGGCTACCGGGAAACGGCCCAGGCAGCTCAATGTCCCCGGGGAGGAGAGGTTGAAAGGAAGAGGGGTGACCTACTGTGCCATCTGCGATGGCCCTATTTTTGCTGGAGAGAAAGTGGCGGTGATAGGCGGTGGTAATTCCGCCCTGGAAGCTGCCTACGATATGGTCAAGATAGGGGATCATGTTTATCTCGTGTCTACAACCCCTCTAACTGGTGACCAGGTACTTATCGAAAAGGTGAAAGAGGCCTCTAACCTGACCACTTTGTTGGAGCACGAGGTGCTGAGTATAGAGGGATCAAACCGTGTTGAAAGCCTTACGGTCAGGGACTTGAAAACTGGTGCCGAGAAGAAGCTTGAGGTCGGCGGTGTCTTTGTTGAAATCGGGCTAATACCCAACTCAGATATAGTCAGAGACATTGTCAAGCTGAACAGGCTGGGCGAGATTGAAGTGAGCTCTGCCTGTGAAACTGGTGTGCCGGGGCTCTTCGCTGCTGGCGATGTGACAAACGTGCCCGAGAAGCAGATCGTGGTGGCGGCTGGGGAGGGAGCCAAAGCGGCGCTTGCGGCTCACAAGTATCTCCAGAGGCTGTAACAAAGAGGCGAGGATGGGGTTGTTTGGAGTGTCATTGCTACGAAAGTGCTACCTCAGGAATGGGTTGAAGTGTGACGGTGTAGCCGAATCGGTTGATGCGGCGCACAGCTCTTTGGATAGCGAAATTGGTGGGCCGAGCCCACCCTACTTCTGTCCTTCTCGGAAGGACGGGAATGACAGGTAGTGTTTGCGGAAGGACGAATACGTTGGTAAACGATCGGCGATGGTGCCTTTCTGGTTGGTCCTTCCCAAATGGAAGGATGAGCAGAAAAGGGAGAAGGTTGAGATGGGGGGTGAAGAATGTAGGCCAAAATATGGATGCAGTGGCTGTGGTAAAGGGGTGACGGTGACGAGGGTTGGAGGTGGTATACTGGTCTAAGTGTGATCACGGGTTGGTCCTTCCCTTTGGGAAGGATGATCATTTCTTAAGATACGTGGCGCATCAGAAAGAACATAGAGAAGGGGGGTAATTATGCTTGTACGTGACATCATGACCAGCAATGTCATCACTGTCTCAAGCGACACTTTGGTGACAGAGGCTGGAAAGACGATGGAGTTTCATCGGATCGAGCGTTTGCCGGTGGTTGACCGGGAGAAATTGGTTGGTATAGTGACCAAAAGTGATTTGGAGAGGGCTGCTCCCTCACAGGCCACGTCTCTCACCCGGTGGGAACTAAGCTACGTGCTGGGTAAGATGAAGATAAAAGAGATTATGAAGACCAAGGTTGTTACTATCAGTGCGGACGCCACGGTGGAGTGTGCCATAGCTACAGCACAAAGCAACAGGGTTGGCTCCTTACCTGTCATGGAAAATGGCCACCTGGTGGGCATTGTTACCACCAACGACTTCTTCTATAAGCTTTTGAATCCCCTGATGGGAATCGGAGAGGACGGCTCACGCATCATGGTCCACGGGGCAGGTGGGGCGGAGCAAATCAGTAAGGTGACGGAGTGTCTAAGCAAGAACGGTGTGGGGATAAAGGCCATCTGTACTGTGTTATCTTCAGACAACAAGAAGAATGACCTGGTAGTCCACCTGGACACAGAGGATGCCAGCAAGATGGTCACGGAGCTTAAGAAGCTTGGTTTCTCGGTGGATATCAGAGCGTTCAAGCCTTGTTAGAGTCGTTACTGATGTCTGCTGTGGTTTGATTGTGGTGAGAGGCAGCCTGATCCGAAGCGGGTGCAGTGGCCCTTCGGCCAGAGGACAATACTATTCT